>JAYTHM010000149.1:0-1784 GCA_043732645.1 Frankiales bacterium | reverse complement strand
CACACTGCAGGCGCAGAAGCGCGGGTAGCGGTGCCAGGGCAACCGCGAAATGATCATGGGTAGGCACCTAGGAGCGTGGGTCGGAATCACCCACGGCGCCTGGCGAGTGGGGCGAATCCCGCTCATCGAGCCCCTTCGTGGAGCGTGAACTGCATTATGGACGATGTAGCGTGCCGCAAGTGGGGCGAAATCTTGCGGCTTATCGCTGTTTTGCCTTTCGGACCCACGCTCCTAGCCTCGCTCGAGGTTCATCGACCAGGCGGGCTCGCCGTCCGGAACGTCTCCGTTGGTAGAGAAGCCTCGGCTCCGGTACAGGCGCTGCGCACGTCCGTTCTCGCGGTGCACCGTAAGCCGAACCTCCTTCGCACCCGGTCGGGTCTCGACGACGTGTGCAAGGAGGAGTTCCACGCTCGCCGCTCCAATGCCTTGCCCCTGCCTCGCGACATCAACGGCCAGGTGAAGCAATTCTGTGTGCGTGCTCGCGTGAGCAAGGGCAACAACTACAAACACCGAGGCTCCGGCGGTAACGGCGAGCGGCTCCCAATCGGAGGCCACTTCCTGTGGTGATCGCTTTGCTGTACTCTTGCTGCGGCTGAGGTTGCGCCGTGGCTGCCGTGGTGTGAGAAGCGAGCTTCGCTGCTGGAGCACCTGGTGGTGCAGCACCGGCGGATCCAGCAGGCGATGTTGGTGTTCCGCCAGCAGCTGGTGGAGTTCGAGCAGCTCCACACCGAGTCCTACCGGCGGTTCGTCCCCGATGAGCTGTCACTGGTGTTGGGACAGTCGCCGCAGAGCATGCAGAACGTGCTCCTGGACGCGCAGGAAACCTGCGCCCACCCGATGCTGATCGAGCTGGTCGGGTCGGGCAGTGGTCGATGAAGCACGCTGATGCGGCGTTGCGGGCGTTGTTGGCGTGTGACCTGACCTGGAGCAGCAGGACACGGTGCTGGCGATGGTCGGGGCGCAGAAACAGGCCCGTACGCCCTATCTGGTCGGCAAGGCCGTGCTGGCCGCCGCGTTGGTGCTCGACCCGGAAGCCGCGGCTGCCCGGCATGAGAAAGCTAAGAACGACCGGGGGGTGTCGGTCAATCAGTTCCAAGCCGGCGTCGGGATGTTCAGTGCGCACAGCAGCCCCGGACAGGTCGCCGCCCTGATGGCCTCGATCGACGCGCACCTGGGCCCGGCCAAACCGGAAGAGAACCCGACCTTGGCGCAGCGTCGCTTTGATGTGCTCAGCGACCTGGTCTGTGGCCCGGCCGTCGCCGGCCAGTGGCAAGCCACGGTGGTGGTGAGCTTCGAGACCCTCCCGGCGCCAGCCAGGCCCCGGGAGAAATCCCCGGACCGGGCCTGATCAGCGCCGCCGAAGCCCGCGAGCTTGCCGCGAACGCCACCCTCTGAAGGGCAGTCGTCACGACGGAGAACTGCTCAGCCTCGACAGCCTCGACAGCACCGTCCACCAACCACCGACCACCAACCACCAACCTCCACCCCCCCAACCCGACACCAGCACCGCGCCATCGCCATCGCCTGCGCCGGCAGCAGGGCCGGTGGCTGGGCCGGTAGTGGTGGAGCGGCTGAGGCCGCGGCAGGTTGAACCGGTCGAGCTCGACGAGGACCAGATCGCCCCTGAAGGCCCAGGTCCGGGCCCGGGCCCTGACGGGGGCCGCTGCGAACCGAAGGAAACCGACCGGGCTTGGCTCGCGGGGCGACGTCGTGTCACCGACGCTGGTTTCGAGCGGGAGCAGTGCCAGGCAGAGGAGACGTTCCTGCACCACTGGTACCCGCTG
>JAYTHM010000148.1:0-1784 GCA_043732645.1 Frankiales bacterium | reverse complement strand
CAACAACCATTGCTGTCAATTCCTGGGCCCAAGCGCCTTCGTAGCCCGGCGGCGGACGAGGATCGTTCGGCGGGCCAAGACCAGCCAGCACGCAATAGCAACGGCGGAGAGCACCGCAGGTATCCGGTGGCCAAGCAGCAGGGAAGCGGCGACGGCAGATGCGAATGCGGTGAGGTTTAAGGCAACGTCGTATGCAGGGGCAACGAAGCCCTTGTTGAGGACGTGCGCAACGGCTATCAGCAGGCCACAGGCAAACGTGACGCCGAGCAGAGAACTCACCATGCACACCACTGTCGCTGCCCGTCGTGGGTCTGGCCTGTCGGACACGGCAGCAGTTAACCGGGCAGGGCGGCTACTCCGCTGGGTAACGCCGGGCTCCCTAACAGCACGTAACGCTGCATAGCCCTTCGGCGAAGCGCAAAGAACGCCTCTTTACCGGGCGGCACACGGTGGCGATGCTCCTCTGGACCGGGCGGCAGACGGTAGCCGCCTCTTCGGGCTTATGGTCACCAGGGCACAGCGGTGTGGCCCTCTTGCTCGCGGTCCGTTGCTGTGAACTCGCGGGTCAGGGAGCGCCCCCGGTATCGCGGCCCCACGAGTAAGTGACTTCGAGTTGATGCCGACGGAGGTCCTCTGGTGTTCCGTCGAACTGGTGCGTGCAAAGACGACCGATGCGGCGACCCGAAGAGTCGGCCGCGTGTGCCTCTGCACGCTCTCCAAGTCCATCGATCTTGGCCTCTTGGCGACGCCTCAACCAGCCCATGCGCAGGGGAACGGCAACCAGAATGGCACCACGAACGTCTTTGGGCCTATGACGCTTGTGTCATAGGCCCAGGTCACACGGGTGGAGCTGAGGGGACTCGAACCCCTGACCCCTCTACTGCCAGGCCGAGGGTGCCCGTTCGTAGACATCCATTTGAGTGCAAAGCCGCAGGTCAGATACGGTGCCGCCCGATTCTCGGACTCGACCGGACAGCTGCGAACTCACGTGGATTGGCCTCAACTGCTACCAGAACTGCTCCACTTCCTTCACCTCGAAGCACCCTCGAGAACTTTGGGCACTCGACCACTGACCACTACATGCGTGCGCTCACGGTCCGTGATGTGGTCGGGGTTCACATCAACCCTGCGGCGGCCGACTCCAGTGCGCGGCCATGAGCGCGTTCGCCTGATCGAGAGTCAGCCCCATGACGTCTGCCTCGGGGACGTGGGCGACGTGGATGAGCTGGTACACCAACCCGGCCGGGAGCGCAGGTACGGAGGTCGGCTCGGCGTCTTGTCCACGCTCAGGCAGTTGCTTGTCCTTGACGCAGGCCCAGAACTCGTCCCCGGTCACCTCGAGTTGGTCGCCCAGGATCGTCTTCCATAGGCTCGGCCCGTAGGTGGTGTTGTCGGCAGGACGGGACACGCGCGTCCGCAAACGCCGCCCGTCCGACAGCGGCAGTTCATAGGTGATGTGGTGGGCCACCTTGCCTCCACGGGCGTTGCGAACCGCATCCCACTTCTCAGTAAGACAGAACTGGTTGTGGGTAGCTCGGGTGCCCGGACTCACGCAGGGGGCAGCCGCGCGCCAGGGGCGCGCTGGGCCGTCAGGGCGCCGCCGAGCAGCCAGTCGCGCAACTGGTCGTCGTCGGACAGTTCCACGAGCTCGACCACATCACGGTTCTGGGCATGGTTGGGCGCTAGGCGCAGCCGCTCATTCCAGTCCTCGGCGTACTCCCGAAGCGCCACGATCGCATCATCGAGCGCCTCGTCGAACGACGGCGCATCACCGTGGACCGGCA
>JAYTHM010000147.1:0-1785 GCA_043732645.1 Frankiales bacterium | reverse complement strand
AGACGATCAACGGCCGCACCTACGACCAGACCCAACCGCTCACCGTGCGGCAGGGACAGCACACCCAGCTCCGGCTGGCGAACCGCTCGATGATGCTGCACCCCATCCACCTTCACGGACACACCTTCGCCGTGCACGGCGCCGGCGTGCGCAAGGACACCGTGCTCGTCGCGCCCATGCAGACAGTGAGCATCGACGTCCGCGCGGACAACCCCGGCCGTTGGATGCTGCATTGCCACAACGCCTTCCACATGGAGTCCGGCATGATGACCCGCCTCGACTATGTCGCCTGAGCAAACGAGGCCAGCGCAATCTCAAACGCCCACGCTGACCTGGTTGGTCAGGCGTGGACGGCGTCCACTGGTTCGGTGGAGGGGTCGCGGTGCGGGAGCCGTGCGATGTAGATCGAGTAGCCGTCGATGTAGCGGACAACGAGCGTCGCGAGAGCCGTGGCGAGGACCATCGGCACGATGAGGTGCTCGGTGCCCTCGGTGAGCTCCAGAACCAGAACGAGACCCGTCAGCGTGCCCTGGGTAGCCGCGCCCACGAGCGGAGCGGCGGTGATGACGGCGTACGGGGCGACGGGGCCGCCGGGCCAGACGTCCTGCCACAGCTGGCCGAACAGCAGTCCGAGGGCGGCACCGGTTGCCAGGTCCGGGGTGAACAAACTTCCCGAGGCCCCTGATCCCGGGCACAGGATGGTGACGAGCGGTGTGAGCAGCGCCAGCAGCACAAGCAGTGCGATCGGGGCGACCCCGCGGAAGGCCTCCCCCGTGAGGTCCTTGCCGTTGCCCAGCAGTAACGGGTAGGGCAGAGCCAGCAATCCACCGGGTTGGAGCGGCCGGCTTGTCTTACGAGGAACCCAAATCTGACCGCAGCCGCCGTACCCTCGCGCTGCCCTCCCAACTCGTCAAGGCACTGCGCGAACACGCAGATCAGCAGCAGGACTAGCGCGAGTACGCCGAAGAGCTCTGGGAGGAAAACGGGCTCATCTTCGCGCAGGAGAACGGTCGACCGATCGACAAGAAGGTCGACAGGAATCGAACACTGCTGACTACCAGTATCAGCGCCGGCGTCCACCCGCGGGTCGTCATGGAGCTGCTCGGACACGCGCAGATGCCAACGACGACCGACATCTACAGCCACGTCATGCCCGCGCTGGCGCAAGAAGCCGCCGAGCGGATGGGGGCAACCTTGCGGGGACCCGGAACCGACGAATCTCCCCCGTGAGGACACGGTCGTATCAGGGCTCTTACGTCGACCACAGCACTCTCCGAGTGAATTGCGATGATCATGAAGTAGCGGCGGGGATGAAGATGGTGGTGTTCTCCCGCCCGGTCTGACCCTGGTAGCGGCCGGCGCGAACCTGCTGCCCTTTCAGTGATCCGTCGGCCGGACGGGAATACCTACCTCTTCCTCACCCTGGACGCTCCTCCCGGGCACAGACAGTTGCTAAAGCCCGGGACCGTGATGATCAGCTGGCGCACACCCAACCTGAACTGAGCCAGAGCCCTTCGCTGCAGTGGTCCGTTGCGCTGCTGAGCCGCGGGCAGGTGGACGGCGGTGACCAGGGAAGGCCACCGCCGCACCGTGAGGAACGGCTCTGGAGATCAGCCGGTCGTACTGTTCGGGCCGCTGCCCGTCCCTGTACCCACGCCGGGCTTCATCGGCGGCGCCATCCCGGTGCCGATTCGGGTCGCGTCCAGCGTTGTCCCGTTCGCGTCGACATTTCCCTCAACACGAACCAGCTTCCCGACGCTGAGTTCCGATGGGCTCCCTGCTGCG
>JAYTHM010000146.1:0-1786 GCA_043732645.1 Frankiales bacterium | reverse complement strand
GCCGCATGGTGCCGCTCACGACAGCGGTCTCACCCTTGACGATCGTGGTCGGGGCCAGGCTCACCGTGAGCCGCGGCAGCAGCCGAACCGTCCGCAGGGGGCTGCTCGAGCGTGCGGAGAAGGCGTCTCCGGCGTAGTCGAGGGTCAAGCCCCACGTGCGGTCGGGCACGAACGTGGTCCAGACCGTGCCGTCCGCCGCGGCGACAAGGTGCTTGATGACGAACACAGTGGTGGTGCCGCCCCGGCGGCCGCGCAGGCTGAGGGTGGCACCGGACAGGGCAACTCCAGCGCGGGTGAGACGCCCCGAAGCGGTCACGGGCAGGCCCTGGCGCTGTACGGCGTGGGAGAGCACCAGCGTCAGCGCGGTCGAGACCACGGGGGCCGCGGCGACGT
Organism: Frankiales bacterium; assembly: GCA_043732645.1. Classification (GTDB taxonomy): domain Bacteria; phylum Actinomycetota; class Actinomycetes; order Mycobacteriales; family SCTD01; genus RYN-111. The sequence goes on along the minus strand of JAYTHM010000146.1, from coordinate 1,393 downwards.
TCTTGACGAGGGCCGTGTCGCTGGAGGTGCCGTCACGGGCGGTGGACCACACCGCGTAGGTGGTGTTCGGCGCGTTCGTGAAGCCGGTGTCGTGCGCAGTGGTCGCGCTCGTCACTGGCACTGCGCGGCCGGCGGTGGGCGTGATCGCTGCCGGCGCGAGGCCGGTGACATCGCGGACGATGGCGCTGGTGCCGTCGCCGTCGGTCCACGCCAGGTCGGCGACGTGATTGCCGATGGTGACGTTGAGCGCCGTGGCGGCAGTCGGTGCGGTCGCGGCCCAGGCGGGGAGCGCGGGCAGGACGGGGATACCCACGAGCAGGGCGGTGCCTGCGGCGACCAGCGCCGTGCGCACCAGGGTGGTCCTGCGCGGGGCCGAGCAGGTGAGGGTGAGCGACATGCCGAGCCTTCCGCAGGTGCCACGCACGGCTCACCCCGGAGCTGGGCTGAACCTGACGCAGATGCGGGAAGGGTAACGGCAGACCGAACCCCAGCCAGGTTGTCCACAAAGCAACACGAACGTCGTGCAGTGCATGAGCTCCAGGGGAACCGCTCAGGGTCAGCGGCTGCTGACCTTGGCGGGCGGCTTCTTCTGGGAGCTCTTCTTGTCCGGTGCCCTGGACGCCGGTGCCTTCTTGGCAGCCGCCTTGACGGCCTTCGCAGGCGGCGCTGCGGTTGCTGTGGCTCCGCGGCCGGCCAGGATCTGCTTGAGGAACCGGCCGGTGTGGCTCGCCTCGACCGCAGCGACGTGCTCGGGGGTGCCCTCGGCGACGACGGTCCCGCCTCCGGAGCCACCTTCGGGGCCCATGTCGATGACCCAGTCCGCAGTCTTGATCACGTCGAGGTTGTGCTCGATGACGATCACGCTGTTGCCCTGGTCGACGAGCCGCCCGAGGACGACAAGCAGCTTGCGGATGTCCTCAAAGTGCAGGCCGGTCGTGGGCTCGTCCAGGACGTAGATGGTCCGGCCGGTCTGCCGCTTCTGCAGCTCACTCGCGAGCTTGACGCGCTGCGCCTCGCCACCGGACAGGGTGGGCGCGGGCTGGCCGAGCCGCACGTAGCCAAGGCCCACGTCGACCAGCGTCTTGAGGTGCCGGCTGATCGCGGGGACGGCCTCAAAGAACGTGGCGGCCTCCTCGATCGGCATGTCGAGCACCTCCGAGATGGTCTTGCCCTTGAAGTGCACCTCGAGCGTCTCGCGGTTGTAGCGCGCCCCGTGGCAGATCTCGCAGGGGACGTAGACGTCGGGCAGGAAGTTCATCTCGATCTTGATGGTGCCGTCGCCGGAGCAGTTCTCGCAGCGTCCGCCCTTGACGTTGAAGCTGAAGCGCCCCGGCAGGTAGCCGCGGACCTTGGCCTCGGTCGTCTCGGCAAACAGCTTGCGCATGTGGTCAAA
>JAYTHM010000145.1:0-6232 GCA_043732645.1 Frankiales bacterium | reverse complement strand
GCCGTAATGGCCATCGAACCCAACGCGCGACCGGTCGTGGTCCTGCTTCGGACACACGGCCTTGGCTTTACTCCAACTCTTGCCACCAGAGGCCATCTCGCGAACGTAACGGTGGCCTCCAACAACCGCATCTATGAGAGCAACTTCATCTCAAAGTGCTCTCGTAGATGCGGTGGAGGGACGCCGCTAGCCGGCAAGAGCCAGCCGGGGGATCGTGAGGTCCCCGGCGGCGATCCGATCCGCCTCGTCATGGCCCCAGTCGGCAAGGCGTCCGGTGAGATGCCCTGCGCCGCGCCGGAGCAGGGTGACCGCCCCCTCGACGTTGCCGCGCTGCAGGTGGGTGATCCCGACGCAGAGCTGCACGAGGCCCTGCCAGTAGTCGCGATCTCCGGCAGGGCAGGCCTTCCAGGTCGCCTCGAGCACCTCGTGGGCGAAGAACGCCCGCCCCTGGTCGAGCAGCACCTGCGCGTAGCTCAGGGCGTGTTCCGGCGACAGGCCCTCGGAGACGACGGGGTCCACGGCGTCGGGCGACGACTCGGGGACCGGGCGCCCTAGGGCGTCACGCGCCCGCATGACCCAAGAGCAGCTCGCTGACAAGCCCGGGGGCCTCCTCGTGCGGGAAGTGCCCGAGGTCGTCGAAGACCTGCAGTTCGTAGCCGGCGTGTGCGTACGCCCCGGAGCCGTGCACCGTCTCGGTCCTGATGCAGCCGTCGAGGACGCCATGCAGCTGCAAGACGGGCACCTGGACGCCGGCGGCGAGCAGCTTCTGGTAGCGCCGGCCGCTCGGCCGGATCAACGATCGGACGCTCCAGCGGTAGTATTCCAGGGCGCAGTGCGCCACCGCTGGGATGGCCATCGCCTGCCTGCAGCGCGCCTCGGTCTCGGCATCCGGGAAAGCCGGTCCACCCCACCGGCGCAACAACTCCGACACCAGATCGCCTGCCACCAGGCGGTTCTCAGGAGCCTTTGGCGTCTGGAAGAACCCGATATAGGACGACATCGCGAGCTGGGCGCGGTCGCCGCGCAACGCCTGGGCCATCCGCAGCGGGTGCGGGATGGACACGATCCCGAGGCGGTTAACGGTCCGCGGGTGCAGCGTCGCGGTCGCCCAGGCAAGCACCCCGCCCCAGTCGTGGCCGACGACGTACGCGTCTTGCGCACCAAGCGCCCGGATGAGGGCCGCAACGTCGCTGGCCAGCGTGTACGCGTCGTAGCCGCGCGGGGGCTTGTCCGTACCGCCGTACCCGCGCAGGTCAGGCGCAACGGCGTGGAAGCCGGCCTCCCCCAGCGCGACGAGCTGGTGGCGCCACGACCACCAGAACTCAGGGAAGCCGTGCAGCAGCAGCACCAGCGGACCGTCCTCGGGGCCGTGCTCGGCGACGTGGAAGCGCAGGCCGGATGCAGTGACCTCGCGGTGCCGCCAGGGGCCCTCGACGAGGACGACGCTCTCCTCAACGGCCATGCCAGGACTCTAAGGTGTGAACAGTCACAGCCGGACTGCGGCTCGGGTGCGGACGGGTGACCGCCATCCCCCTCGGGACGTCCTAGCCCTCGAGCGTGGTGCCCCTTGAGTTCCTAGGACGCAGCGGGGCGCCGCCGTGTGCACCGCCGACCGCTAGAGCCCCGACCGACTCAGTCCTCTGCGGCCGTGGTCCCCATCTTGTCGTTGATGGCGTTGACGACCGTCGGGTCGGCGAGCGTCGTGACGTCACCGAGCTCACGGTGGTCGGCCACGTCGCGCAGCAGCCGGCGCATGATCTTGCCGCTGCGGGTCTTGGGCAGCTCGGGGGTGATGAGGATCTGCCGGGGCTTGGCGATCGGGCCGATCTGTTTGGCCACGTGGTCGCGCAGCTCCTTCGCGAACGCCTCGCCGGAGGAGACGTCATCGGCCACGGAGCCCTTCACGGTGACGAAGGCGACGATCGCCTGCCCGGTGGTGGCGTCCACCGCTCCGACGACGGCGGCCTCGGCGACCAAGGGATGGCTGACCAGAGCGCTCTCCACCTCGGTCGTCGAGATGCGGTGGCCGCTGACGTTCATCACGTCGTCGACGCGACCCAGCAGCCACAGCACGTGGTCGTCGTCCCACTTGGCGCCGTCGCCCGCGAAATACCGCCCGTCGAACCTGCTCCAGTAGGTCTCGCGGTAGCGCGCCTCGTCGTTCCAGATGCCGCGCAGCATCGCCGGCCACGGCTCGTCGAGGGTGAGGTAGCCGCCGCCAACCTCGCCCACGGACACGCCGTCGTTGTCGACCACGTCGACGCTGACGCCGGGCAGTGGACCCATCGCGGAGCCCGGCTTGCAGGACGTCACGCCCGGCAGCGGGGCAATCATCATGGCGCCGGTCTCGGTCTGCCACCAGGTGTCCACGATGGGGCAGCGGCCGCCGCCGATGATCTCCCGGTACCACATCCAGGCCTCCGGGTTGATCGGTTCGCCGACGCTCCCGAGGACCCGCAAGCTCGACAGGTCGCGGCCCGCCGGCAGCTCGTCGCCCCACTTCATGAACGTCCGGATCGCCGTCGGCGCGGTGTAGAGGATGGAGACCTTCAACTGCTCCACGATCGACCACCAGCGGTCCTTGCCGCCCGCGTCGGGAGTCCCCTCGTAGAGCACTGACGTGCACCCGTTGGCGAGCGGTCCGTACACGGCGTACGAGTGGCCGGTGACCCAGCCCACGTCTGCGGTGCACCAGTAGACGTCCGTGTCGGCCTTGAGGTCGAACACCGCCCAGTGCGTGTACGCCGTTTGGGTGAGGTAGCCACCCGTCGTGTGCAAGATCCCCTTGGGCTTTCCGGTCGTGCCGCTCGTGTAGAGCAGGAACAGCGGCTGCTCGGCGTCGAAGGCCTGCGGCTCGTGCACCTCCGGCTGTCGGTCGACGGCGTCGTGCCACCAGATGTCCTTGTCCGTCCAGGCGATGTCCTGTCCGGTGCGCCTGACAACGAGGACATTCTGCACGCCCGCGCACTGCGCAACAGCTTCGTCGACCGCCGGCTTCAGCGCGCTCGGCGCGCCCCGCCGGTAACCGCCGTCGGAGGTGATGACGAGCTTGGCGTCGGCGTCGGTGATCCGGTCGATGAGCGCCTGCGCGGAGAACCCGCCGAAGACCACGCTGTGCACCGCGCCGATGCGGGCACAGGCGAGCATCGCAACCGCCGCCTCCGGGATCATAGGCAGGTAGAGGCACACTCGGTCGCCGGCCACGACACCGAGCTCGGTCAGGGCGTGCGCGGCCTTCGACACCTCCACGAGCAGCTGCGCGTAGGTGATCGTCCGACGGTCCTCCGCGGGCTCGCCGACCCAGTGGTAAGCAACCCTCTCCCCGAGCCCGCCCGCGACGTGTCGGTCGAGGCAGTTGACGCTCGCGTTGAGGGTGCCGCCGACGAACCACTTTGCGAACGGCGGCTGCCAGTCGAGCACCGCGTTCCACGGCGTCGCCCACTCGAGGCGGCCCGCCTGCTCCTCCCAGAAGCTCAAGCGGTCCTTCGCGGCATGCGCGTAGGCATCCGCGGTGACGTTGGCGTGCGCGGCCAGCTCGGCCGGTGGGTCGAACCGGCGGGACTCGGTGGAGAGCGCGGACAGGGAGGTCTCGGTCATGGTGCAGCCTCTTTCGATCGGTTGCTCCGGACCTTGCAACAACATAGAGCCCAAAGCAACAGTGTCCTACGCCGATTGGGTGCTGGTTGCCACTAGTGCACGCCGGCCCTCTCGGCGCCGGCCCCGGTGAGCGCTCGTACCTCCAGCTCGGCGAACTTGCCTGCGTCGTACTCCTTCGACAGGACCGTCCCCAGCCACCCGCAGAAGAACCCGATGGGAATCGACAGGATCCCGGGGTTGTCGAGCGGGAACAGGTGGAAGTCGGTGCCCAGCGGGAAGAGCGCACCGCTTTTGGCCGGTGTGACAACCTTCCCTGCGGCGTCGAGCACGGCCAGGATGACCTGGCCCTCCTTCAGCTCCTTGCCGTGCTTGATCACGTTGGCGTAGAGGTCGTGTGCGATGGAGCTCGACGACGCCAGGGTCAGGCCGGCGACGACCGCGATGATCGTCGCGAAGGCGACGGCGGCAATGAAGGCCAGCATGACCGTGCCGCCGGTCGCGCCGAACAGGTCGGTGCCGAGGTTCTTCGCCATGTGCAGGGCCGCTGTGTTGCCCGATGGGTCCTGCGCCTTGATCTCCCTGGCACCGACGAGCGCCGCGGCGCCGAAGCCCAACGCGATGATCATCAGGTGAAAGCTGCCGATGATCCCGATCGCCCAGAGCACCGACTTCCGGGCCGCCTTGGCGTCCGGCACCGTGTAGAAGCGGGTCAGGATGTGCGGCAGGCCGGCGGTGCCAAGGACCAGGGCGCCGAGTGAGAGCACGTCCATCTTCCCGTAGAAGGTGGCCGTGGAGTTGCCGTCGACATTCTTGCCGAACTTCAGACCGGGCTCGAGGAAAGACCCCGGGTCCTTGGCCGGCCCGCTCTTTTGCGCCGCGGACCCGAGCAGGTCGCTGACGTTGAACGAGAACTTCGCCAGCACCAAGATGCTGAGCAAGGTGGCACCGCTCATCAGCGACCAGCGGACTCACCACGGCCACCCGAAGCGGGCACCGTTCGTCGGTGCACCTGAGGTGCCGGTGCACCGACGTACGGCCCGTGCTTAGTGTCTCCAGGGCAAGGTGCAGCAGCTCTTCGGCGTGGCCCTCGCCGTTGCCGTCCCACGCCAGCACCTGCGCGGTGTCGGCAAGACAGACCGCCTCGCTGCCCACCAGTTGACGCAGATGGCTCGCGCTGCGCGCCGCTGCGTGCGCCGTGAACCCGGACCGCAGGTGTGGCGCGGCCAGGGAGGCCTCGTGCAGCGCGTCGTAGGTCGCGCGCTCCGCCGGGGACACCAGGTCGGTCGTCGGAGCATCCGGTCAACTCCGCCGCGGGGTGAGGGCGTCGCGGGCACTGTAGGTCCCCACGTGGTCAGCTCTCTCAGCTTTGCGGGCTGGGGAAGGTCGGCAGGACCGTCCGCCCCCACGTCGCGTTCGTGACGCCGGCAAACGAGGCCCACCACGCGACGGACGCCGCGAGCACGGCACCGCAGGAACAACAACCACAACCTGGTGCGTCGTCGCGCTTGGCAGTGCAGGGGCTCTGAGCTTCACGAACGCGTCGTAGGAGAGCCAGGAGCTCCCAGAGGAGCTGAACGTGAGCTCGCTTCTGCTCGCCATGGATGCATCCTGCACCTGTTTCTGTCGTACGCCTGAGTCGGGCTCCACGCACGATCGCCGACCGGTCAGGCTGACCTCCCCTCCCCTCTCGCCTAGCCTTTCCGCATGTGACCGACCCCCTTGCCGCCCTGCTCGACCTACCCGGTGTCGCCGACGCCGTCGCCGACGCTCGAGCGGCTGTGGACGGCCTGCTCGGCCACCGGGTTCTGCGCCGCCGGTCCGCTGAGGTGACGGCCGAGTCGGCCCTGCGCGGTGCCCGCGCGTCGGCCGAGCTCGAGGGCGCGGGGATGGAGCTCGAGCGGCTGCGCGGGCAGCTCATGAACGGCCAGCAGGTGACGGTGCAGTCCAAGGACCCGCGCCTAGGTCAGCTCGCCGCCAACGCGGTCCGGGTGCACGCCGACCTCGGCTCCCTGCTGCCGTCCTGGAAGAGCTCTCCGAAGCAGGCGCTTGCCCGCCTGCACGTGCTCGCTGCCGCTGACCTCGGGCTGGCTGCCGACGCCCTCGGTCGTCCGCGCACGCTGCCCACCGACCCGGTGGAGGACCCGCTAGAGCTGGGGGGGGCACCGCAGCCGGTCGAGGTCAGCGCGCGCCTGGACGGGCTCGCACGGTTACTGCTCGCCCCGACGAAGGCGCCGGCCGTGCTCGTGGCGGCCGTCGTACAGGGGGAGCTGTTGGCGTTGCGGGCCTTCGGGTCGGTGGACGGGCTGGTCGCGCGGGCCTGCGGTCGGCTGGTGCTGGTCGACCGGGGCCTTGACCCGAAGGCGGTGTCAGCGCCCGAGGTGGGTCACGCCGAGCTCGACGCCGCCGGGCTCCGGACCTCCCATACCCACGCGTACGCCGAGGCAGCGCGCGGCTATGTGCACGGCGGACGGGACGGCGTCGCCGCCTGGCTGGTGCATTGCGCCCAGGCCACCGCGCTCGGTGCCCGCGAGGGTGTCGCCGTGTGCGAGGCGATCGTGCGCGAAGCGGTTTGAGGCGCACCCCCGAGCAGTCGCTTTGGCGCAAATCCACACGGTCGAGGCCGTGTGGATTTGCG
>JAYTHM010000144.1:0-6241 GCA_043732645.1 Frankiales bacterium | reverse complement strand
CCCGGAACGACGACTCGAGCTCCTGCATGATCTTGCCGTTGCCTCGCACCGGTCCGTCGAGGCGCTGCAGGTTGCAGTTCACGACGAACACCAGGTTGTCGAGCTCCTCGCGGGCGGCGACACCGATCGCGCCGAGCGACTCCGGCTCGTCCATCTCGCCGTCGCCGAGGAAGCACCAGATCTTCTGGTCGCTGGTGTCCTTGATGCCGCGGTGCTGCAGGTAACGGTTGAAGCGCGCCTGGTAGATGGCGCTGATCGGGCCCAGACCCATCGAGACGGTCGGGAACTCCCAGAAGTTCGGCATCAACCGCGGGTGCGGGTAGGACGGAAGGCTGTCGGTGCGGCTCTCCTGCCGAAAGCCGTCGAGGTGCTCCATGGACAGCCGGCCCTCGAGGAACGCCCGGGCGTAGATACCGGGGGAGGCGTGGCCTTGGAAATAGACTTGGTCTCCGCCGCCGGGGTGGTCCTTGCCGCGGAAGAAGTGGTTGAAGCCGACCTCGTACAGCGAGGCGGCGCTGGCGTAGGTGGCGATATGGCCGCCGACACCGATCTCAGGCCGGTTGGCCCGGCTGACCATGATGGCCGCGTTCCACCGGACGTAGGCGCGGATCCGGCGCTCGACGTGCTCGTCGCCGGGAAACCACGGCTCTCGCTCGGGCGGGATGGTGTTGATGAAGTCGGTGCTGCGCAGGGCCGGGACGCCGACGGACTTCTCCCGCGCTCGTTCGAGGAGCTTGAGCATCACAAAGCGCGCCCGGCCACGGCCGCTCGCCTCGAGCAGGCTGTCGAAGCTGTCGAGCCACTCCTGCGTCTCGGTGGGGTCGACGTCGGGGAGCTGGCTCGGCAGCCCGTCGCTGATCACGCTGAACCGCTCTCCGGCCCGTGTGCCGCCGTGCTCTGCCACTACTGCGCCTCCGCCTGCTTGACCGGGTCCCGTCCCATACAACCCCCTACTCGCCAGTAGCGAGCGTGGATGAGGTCACAGGTGGTGGGCCGTCGTGGTGTGGTGCTCCTCGCCTTCGGGGTCAGGGTGGATGAGCGCTGCGGTCACGCGCTTGACGTCGTGCAGGAGCCGGTGCTCGGCCTCGACCGCGATCGCGTGGGCCGCTGCCAGCGACAGGTCGGCGGCGAGCACGACCTCCGCCTCGGCGCGCAGTGCGTGCCCGACCCAGCGGACGCGGACCCGCCCGATCGACCGGACGCCGGGCGTCGACAGCAGGACCGCCTCGACCTCGTCCACCAGGCTCTCGTCGACCGCGTCCATGAGGCGCCGGTAGACTTGTCGGGCGGCGTCCCTGAGCACCGACAGTATTGCCACGGTGATGAGCAGGCCCACGACCGGGTCGGCCTGCTTCCAGCCGAGCCCGACGCCGGCGGCTCCGACGACGACGGCGAGCGACGTGAAGCCGTCGGTACGCGCGTGCAACCCGTCCGCAACGAGGGCGCCCGACCCGATCTCACGCCCGACCCGGATCCGGTACCTCGCGACCACCTCGTTGCCGACGAAACCGAGCAGCCCGGCCGCCGCCACGGCGTACAGGTGGTCGACGTGCTGGGGGTGGACCAGCCGCTGGAGCGCCTCGTAGGCAGCGAGCACCGAGCTGGCAATGATGAAACCGACCACCGCTATGCCGGCGAGGTCCTCGGCGCGGCCGTAGCCGTAGGTGTAGCGGCGGTTCGGCGGCCGCCTGCCGATACTGAAGGCAATGGCGAGGGGTACGGCGGTGAGCGCGTCAGCGACGTTGTGGAGCGTGTCGCCCAGGAGGGCCACCGAGCCGCTCCAGAGCACGACCAGGCCCTGCAGTAGCGCCGTGGCGCCCAGCACGGCCAGGCTCACCACGAGGGCGCGGGTGCCCTTGGCGGAGGTCTCCAGGGCTTGGTCGACGCTGTCGGCTGCGTCGTGGCTGTGCGGGGCCACGAGCTCCCTCAGACGACCCAGCAACCCGGCCGGATGGAGGTGCTCCTCGGCGTGGTCGTGGTCGTGCTCGAGGTTGCGCTCGAGGTTGCCGTGAGGGGAGTGATCGTGCGCTGCGTGAGGGTCGGGCGTGGCGGACATGTCGCCGAGTGTGCCGGGTCGCATTGCGCGTGGCACTTGCGCCGGGGGAGGAGGTCAGGTGGACTACGGCCACGCCCGCACCGCGCGGGCCGAGGAAAGGGGTCGTCGAGGGTGAGCACGTCCGCGGACCGCGCCGGAGCGCGTGGCCTGGCCGAACGTCTGGGTATCGAGCCGGGGCAGGTCGTGCAGGTCACGGGCGCGGAGGACCTCGACGATGTCGATGGCTCCCTGCTCGACGACATTGCGGCCCGTACTGCAACCGAGCTGATCTACGGCGACGACTCCGACGAGATGGTCGATGTCGTCGTCCTGTGGTGGCGCGAGGGCGACGGTGACCTCGTCGACGCCCTGGTCGACTCCTTGACCAACCTCGGCGACAGCGGCGTGATCTGGCTGCTGACCCCCAAGGCCGGTCGTGACGGTCACGTCGAGCCGTCGGACATTGACGAGGCAGCTCCCACGGCCGGCCTGTCGTCGACGCGCAGCACCAGTGCCGCGCCCGAGTGGTCCGGCACCCGCCTCGTGGCGCCCAAGGCCAGCCGGGCCAAGCAGCGCCGCTGACCCCCGAGCAGGTCCGCCTGCTGCTGTCGGACCGCGGCCGCGCCCTCGTCGACCGAGCCGCCGCACGTGACCTGTCCGACCGCATCGGCGCCGCCGAGGCCGTTCGGGCCGACGGCGAGCTCGGTCGGCTCGCTCTCGAACAGGCCCGGCTCAAGGCACGTGCCCTCACCAAACACCCCGACGGTGACCTCCTGTGGTGGACGGCGGAGGCCTTGGAGCAGTCGACGGCGCGGCCGGTCGCGGAGCACCGTGCCCTGCGCTTCGCGGGCACCGCCAGGGTGCTCGATCTCGGCTGCTCCGTGGGTGGTGACATGCTCCCACTGGCCCGTCTCGCTCCAGTTACCGGGGTGGACCGCGACGAGGCGCGGCTGCTGCTCGCCCGCGCCAACGCCGCGGTCCTCGGCCTCGACGTGGACCTCGTGTGCGCCGACGTCACGACGCTGCGGCCCGCGGGTGCGGTCTTCGCCGACCCCGGCCGCCGGTTCGGTGGCCGGCGCGGCTTCGACCCCGAGTCGTGGTCACCGCCGTTGTCGTTGGTGCTCTCCTGGCCGGCGTCGGCGCTCGGGGTGAAGGTCGCGCCGGGCATCGACTACGACCAGCTGCCCAGCGACCTCGAGGTCGAGGTCGTCTCTCTCCGAGGGGACGTCAAGGAGGCGGTCCTGTGGGGTGGAACGGTCCGGCGGGGGGTCCGGCGTACCGCTGCTGTGCTGCCGGGACCGCACGTCCTGACGGACGCGGGAGCCCCCGTGCCCGCGGTCCGGCCGCCGGGGCGCTTCCTGCTCGAGCCGGACGGTGCGGTGATCCGCGCCCACCTCGTGGCCGAGCTCGCGCAACAGGTCGACGGCTGGCTGCTCGATGCCTCGATCGCCTACGTGGCAGCCGAAGTAGTCGTCCCAACGCCCTTTGGGGTCTGGTATCAGGTGCTCGAGACGCTGCCGTTCTCCCTGAAGGGACTGCGGGAGCGGCTGAGGGCGCACGATGCCGGCCCTCTCGTCGTCAAGAAGCGCGGTACGGCGGTCGAGCCCGAAGTCCTTCGCAAGCAACTCAAGCTCACCGGGTCCCGCGAGGTGACGGTCGTCTTGACCCGCAGCGCGGGGCGGCAGGTGGCGCTGGTGGTGCGGCCGGTCCCCAGGCCTAGATGAGTCTCAGCGGCGGATCTTCCCGAGGAGCTTGCCGACGCCGCCGGTGACGGCCGACAGGCCACCGACGCCGGCCTTGAGGGCCGCCCCGCCCGGCAGCCCCGGGACCTCGGACAGGATCGGTGCGAGGCGCATGAACTGCGGGAGCTGCTGGACGCTGAGGCGGCGCGTGAGGAGCAGGGACGGCAGCGCCATCCGCCCGGCGGACACGTCGAGCAGGTCTGCGCCGCTGCCCCGGACCCCCACGCCGGAGTAGGCCCCGGCGGTGACCTCGACGTTCGTCCAGCCCCGCTCCGAGGCGGTGAACGACCAGCCGCCGGTGGGGGTCTGTGCGGTCACTGTCATCGCGACGGCGTGCCGTGCTGCGAGGGCGCCGGTGACGTCGATCAGGGCAGCCAGGCCCCGGGACAGCAGGAACGGTGACGGGGGCTCCGCCCCGCAGGGCCGCAGGTCCAGGGCGTGCACGGCCAGCTCGTAGCAGCCGGCGCTCAGCAGCGAGAGCAGCGGCAGCTCGCCGACCGCCGATCGCACGAGGGCGCGTCCCAGGTCGGTCGGCTCAGGCCCCTCGAACCAGGCTTCGAGGTCGTCCCGTGAGCGCTGAAGGGCGGCCAGGACGTCGTTGACCGGGGCGCTTGCGTGCAACGCGATGAGGGCGGCGTTGGCCTCGTTGACGGCGACCGCGTCCTTGGGCGGCGCGCCCCCTCCGTTGTGGGCTGCCGCCACGATCCCTGGCAGCACGTCGTGGTCGTCCCACGTGCCGAGGTGGATGCACAGGTCTCGGCCGGTCCAGCCCGGCAGTCGCGACTGCTTCGTCAGGTCGGCCGAGTGGGCGACGGCCAGGAAGTCGTCCCACGCACCGATGACTGCGTCGCCGAGGTCGGGGACCGGGGTGTCGGCCAGGCCGCACGGGCGAGGGAACGGCTGGGCACCTAACATCTGGGCATCTTGCCCTAACAAGCACAAGGAGCACATCGTGGTGGACGTCGGCGCCTCCGGGGGAGGCCTTGCCCTGGGTCTTGAGGTCGGTACCGAGGCCCCGGACTTCGAGCTTCAGGACCAGGACCGCAATCTTGTCCGCCTCTCGTCGTTTCGGGGCGAGAAGAACGTGGTGATCGTCTTTTACCCCTTGGCCTTCACGGGCGTCTGCCAGGGCGAGCTCTGCGCGATCCGCGACGAGATCGTTGACTTCTCCGGCGACGACGTGCAGACCTTGGCGATCTCCGTGGACTCCGGCCCGACGCACGCCAAATGGGCCGCTGAGCAGGGCTATACCTTTCCCCTGCTTGCCGACTTCTGGCCGCACGGCGCCGTCGCCAAGACCTACGGCGTCCTCAACGAGGACATCGGCCTAGCCCTCCGCGGCACCTTCATTGTCGACAAGGCCGGGATGATCGTCTACAAGGTCGTCCACGCCATCCCGGACGCCCGCGACCAGGCCGAGTACAAGAAGGTCTTGGCGTCACTCGCCTGACCTGCCCGGCCAGCCCTGAGCACTGCCGCCCGTAGTCTGAAGGCGGCCGGGCGTGTAGCTCAGCGGTAGAGCGCTCGCCTTACAAGCGAGTGGTCGGGGGTTCGATCCCCTCCGCGCCCACCACTCCGCACCCACTCACGCGTTGGGTTGCGCGCACCTTGCTGCCAGCGGTTCCTACGGTCCGCTCCCGCCGGAGGTCACGACCGGGGCCTGCTGCGGGGATGGCTGCTGCGCCCCCTGGTTGGCTGCGGCCTGCTGCGCTGCGGCCTGCTGGGCTGCCACCTGGTTCGCGGCGGCGACCTGGGCAGCCTCGGCGGCACGCTGGGCAGCGGCCAGAGCGGCGGCCGCCGTGGCCGCGTTGCGGACCCTCAGGCCTGCCGCCCGCTGCGCCGCGAGGCGCGCAGCGGCGGCGGCCCGGTTCGCGGTGTAGACGGCCTGGGTGTGGGCCAGTGCCGCTCGCGCGGTCGCCCTTTCCCGGGTGGTGCGGGCGTCCAGGGCCGCCTTGGCGCGGGAGGTCGCCGCGTCCCGTAGGGCTCGAACCTCGGCGGCGCTGGGCGGGAGGTTGACGAGCATGACCGCGACCCCTGCCACGGCCGTCAGGCCGGTCGCTGCCGTGACGGTTTTCACCAGACGCGAGCCGCGATCACGGAAGCTGACATCGTGTCGGTAAAAATGACGGTGCAGGTGCAGGTGGCGTTGCATCGTCAACCTTTCCGAAATCATCCGGCCCACGTGGGGTGTTCCTGGGCTAACGCACGACCAGACTCGATCTTCCCACGGTCGCGACCGCCGTACCTGCTCCAGAGATGACAGGTGCCTGTGAGGTTGCTGTCAGGAGGTGGGGACCCAGGCCTTGATCGCGGCGGCGAAGGCCAGGCCCATCTGCTCGTAGCCTGCGTCGCTGGGGTGGTAGCGGTCGCGAGACAGGAAGCCCTTGTCGGTGACGGAGCTGAAGTGCAGTTGGCTGACGTACTGCAGGCCGCGGTCGTGGGCAACGACGGCCAAGATTGCGTC
>JAYTHM010000143.1:0-1795 GCA_043732645.1 Frankiales bacterium | reverse complement strand
TTCGACTGCATCCGCTATGACAACCGCGGCGCGGGCCGGTCCCCCGCCCCGTGGCGTCCGACGTCGGTCCCGGAGCTCGCCGGCGACGCCGTACGCCTGCTCGATGCGCTGGGGGTCGACAGTGCCCACATCTACGGCCTGTCGATGGGCGGCATGGTCGCGCAGGAGGTGGCGCTGCGCTTTCCCGACCGGGTGCGGGCACTGGTGCTCGGCGGCACCACGCACGGCGGGCCGCGGGCGGTGCTGCCCTCCCCGCGGATCGCCGCGGCCCTGGCCAGCCGCGGTACGCCGGCGGCGCTGCGGGCCGAGCTGGTCGGGCGGGCGCTGTTCACCCCGAGTTTTCGTGAACGCGAGCCGGCGCTGGTGCGCCGATACCTCAGACTGCTCGGCCAGCACCGGAGCTCGGCCCGCGGGATGCTCAGCCACCTGACAGCCGCGACCTACCACGACACCCGCGCCCGGCTGGGGCGCATCACCGCTCCAACGCTGGTGCTACACGGCGCTCAGGACAAGCTCACCCCGCCGGCCAACGCCCGGCTGCTGGCGCGGGCGATCGGGGGCGCCCGGCTGGAGCTGGTGCCCGACGCCGGGCACGCCTACCTGCTCGAACGACCGGAACTGTCGCACGCGCTGTTCGTCGACTGGCTGGCCTCGGTCAGTCCCGTGCCCGCCGGCCGCGCGCTAACCGGGCTCGGCGCCAGAAGTGAGCCCCTGACGCGAGCCCTCGGACTGCAGGTGGGCATGCTGCGCACAGCGCGCAGCCTCACCATGATGCGCGCACCACGCCAGCGATCAGACCAGGAGGAATGACGCATGGACGCCGATGAGGTGCGCCGCCAGCTGACGACTCCGCTCGGGGCGCCGGCCTACCCGCCGGGCGGGCCGTACCGCTTCACTGACCGCGAGTACCTCAACATCACCTACCGCACCGACGCCGAGGCGCTGCGCCGGATCGTGCCGGAGCCGCTGGTCGTCGTCGAGCCGCTGGTGCGCTTCGAGGTCATGCGCATGCCCGACGTGACCGGGCTCGGGTCGTTCCTCGAGTGTGGTCAGGTGATCCGGGTCGAGCACGAAGGCGAGCCGGCCGACTACCTGCACTGCATGTACGTCGACTCGCTCGCCTCGATCGCGAGCGGCCGGGAGATCAGCGCCTTTCCCAAGAAGCTCGGCGCGCCCGCGCTCTACGTCGACACCGAGACCCTGGTCGGGACACTGGACTACGGCTCGCTGCGGGTCGCGACCGCCACGATGGGCTACAAGCACCACGAGCTGTCCGAGGACGGCGCGCGGGCCGAGATCGGCGCCCCAACCTATGGCCTGAAGCTCCTGCCCGGCTACGACCGCAAGCCACGGATCTGCGAGCTGGTGCGCAGCCAGATCACGTCCATGACCATCAAGGGCGCGTGGACCGGCCCGGCGCGGCTGCAGCTGTTCGAGCACGTCAACGCGCCGTTGGCGGACCTGCCGGTGCGCGAGGTCGTGTCGGCCACGCACATCCTCACCGACCTGGTGCTGGGACGCCCGGCCCTGGTACACAACTACCTGGAGGTCTCGTGAGCGAGGTCCTGTACGACGTCGACGGCCATGTCGCGACATTGACACTCAACCGCCCCGAAGCCCGCAACTCTGTCAACCCCGAGTTGACGACCGCGCTGGCGGCGGCGATGGACCGGCTCGAGGCCGACCCCGACGTGTGGGTGGGGATCCTCGCCGGGACGGGCACAACCTTCTGCGCCGGGGCCGACCTGAAGTCCCTCGGCGCGGGACGGGCAGCCGAGTTGTCCACCGACAAGGG
>JAYTHM010000142.1:0-1796 GCA_043732645.1 Frankiales bacterium | reverse complement strand
GGCGCACCGTACGGGGCGGCGCCGACGGTCCAGCCCGCCCAGCAGCAGCAGGGACACGGTTATGGCGTCGCGGCGCGCGCCCTGCGAGCCCTCTGGCGGCACGCTGCCCCGCAGAACAGCCGGTCAGCGCGACCGGTCACCGTCGTCCCGCACTGAGTGCAGGAGCGGCTCTCCTCGGCCAGGAGCGCCTCCAACCGGCGACGCAGGTCACGCGTGCTGGTCTCAGCAGTCCTCAGGTCCGCGATCCACCACGGCAACTGCGTGCGATCAAGCAAGGGAAGGTCTGGGAGAGGGAAAATAGCAGCGGAGCCACACGACGTGACCGTGCTCGACATGCGCTGGTCGGGATCGCTCTTGAGATGCTTCGCCACGTCACGACAGTAGCCGTGACAGGCCCTCCCCGGGAAGCTTAGAGTCGGCCGCGCCAGCGGACGCCACCGGGAAGGCGCACGCTGACCCTCGATCGGCCCCGTGAGCGGCCAACCCGGAGCGGGCCAGCACCGATCGACGTCCCGAGCCCACGACGGTACCCGGTGAGCCGGACGGGCCCGAGCCGGACGGACTTACGCCAGAACAGCCCCACGGCTCGCTCCTCGACTCGACGGTGGCCGTGATCATGACAGGCAGGAGGCTGCCAGCCTTGGCGGGGGCGGCCTGCGCTCAGTCGCCGTCGCCCTTCAAGCAGCGCCCCGTGCCTCACCGCTGGCCCCATTTGCGGCACCATCTGCGCTGTGAGCTTCCTCCGTCGGCATCCGAAGTCTGAACCCGTGCCCCCTGGCCATAACGCTGAGCGGCGGCCACTCCCACCACAGTTGCGAGCGGAAGCCGCAGCCAACCCCGGAGGGTCCGTCGCCGAGATCGACGGCCGTCAGGTGTCAGACCCGAACGGGTACGTCCCCGCCGAGGCCATCATCGGAGCGTGGACCGTTGATGCCGACGGCCAGGCCACTGGTTGGTATCTGCGCAACCCGAACCACGGGACTGTGCGGGACGACTTCTCGAAACTCACCAGCCCGGACCACTGGCTCGGTTGGCTGCCTGCCGACCCAGCCAGTGCGGTCCGCACTCAGCTGGCCACGGCCCTCACCGACCAAGTCGCGGGCTCCGAGCTCCAGTGGGTCAAGGTCACCGAGGAGCCCACCTTCCTGACCGGAGACCTCCCAGACGCAGACGACCCAACCAAGGTGACCGTGGTGAGGGCTGGCCTCGCCGTGCCCTTCGCACTCGCCGTCAGGACGACGCCCACCCAGCAGGAGATCCTCACCGGAAGCTTCAGCTGGGCCGCCACGGGACTACATCAGCCGGGCCACCGACGGGACAGAACTTGGTTCGACGTCGGTGCATCAAGCCAGGACGCTGCCAAGATGCTCGAGAGCCGTCTCTACTTCGACCGGGACTGACCGGCCCGATCACGTCCTGAGCCTTCCTCGATCACATCGGGCCCGGACGGTCCCCGCTAGGACAGTGACTGCTGGCGTAGCACCCAGGCGATGGCCTGTCGTGTTTCATCGTTCATGGGCGGGGACGGCTTGCGAGTGTGCCGGCCGGTCGCGCCGCGGCGGAGCGCGGCGGCCCTGGCGATGTACTCGGCGGTGTCGGCGGGGATGCCCTGGCCGCGGCCCAGACGCCGTCGGGCGAGCTGCGCCTGCTCGGGGGTCAGGCGGTCCAGGAGCCGCTCGAGGCCGCGCACGTCGATCGTCCCGGCGGTGTGCTCGCTGGCGGGGTCATTGACGATGGCGACGTCCCCACCGTTGAGGTCGACGGCCGTAATGTTCCGGGCGGAGTATTCGTCATCC
>JAYTHM010000141.1:0-1796 GCA_043732645.1 Frankiales bacterium | reverse complement strand
GCTCCAGTCTCCCTGGTCGACGTGGCCGCGGCGCTCCGCCGCCCCCTGGCCCTCGAGCAGCTCACCGACACCTGGGTCGCCGTCCTCGGCGAGCCCGGCGATACCGCTCTGCACGTCGGCGACATCGCCCCGCCGGTCGTGCTCCCGGATGTCGACGGCCACGACGTGCAGGTCACCGGCACCGGCCGCAAGACGGCCGTCGTCACCTGGTCGACCTGGTGTGGCTGCCGCTACGAGCTCCCCGCCTGGAAGCAGCTGGCCGTGGAGCTCGAGGCCGACGGCCTCGACATCATCACCGTGGCTCTCGACGAGGACGTCGAAGCCGTCAGGCGGTGGGCCGGTACGACGGACCTGCCCACCGCCGTCGACACCGAGCACCTGCTGTCAGATGTCTTTGGCGTGGTCAACGTCCCGGCGACCGTATGGCTCGACGAGCAGCGACGCGTCGTCAAGCCCGCCACGATCGCTCCGGGCGACGACCAGTTCGTCGCGTTCACCGAGGTGGGCGCCGAGCGCCACCACGAGGCGCTGCGGGCCTGGGTGCGCGGCGGCGTCGTCCCCGACGTACCCGGGGTCGTGGACGACGAGGAGGTGCGCAAAGCGCGGACGGAGCGTCGAATCGGTGCCTGGCTGCACCGGCACGGGCACACCGAGGCGGCCGAGCGGCACTTTGCTGCAGCCGTCGACCTGGCGCCGCTCGACTTCACGATTCGGCGCGCCTCGATGCCGCTGCGCGGGCAGGACCCGTTCGGCACCGAGTTCTTCGCGTTGTGGGAGCAATGGAACGACGCCGGCCGGCCCGGTTACCAGGCCACCTGAGCTCCGGTTGGTGAGGGCGGATCTCACGGGAGGGCAAGGGTGAGCGTGTGGATCGCCAGCCCCGCCAGCGCGCCGACGGCCGTGCCGTTGATGCGGATGAACTGCAGGTCGCGACCGACGGCCAGTTCGATCCGCTCCGACGCGGAGGCGGCGTCCCAACGGCCGACCTGGGTGCGGATCAGCGAGGTCAGCTCGTCGCCGTAGTTCTCGACGGCGTGACCAACGAAGGCTTCCAGGCCCTTCTGGATGCGGGCCCGGAACTCCTGGTCGTCGACGGCCCGGGCAGCCAGCGTCGTGACCAGCTTGGAGATCCGGTGCTGCAGCTCGCCTTCCATGTCCGCCAAGGACTCGCGGACCGAGGCGAGCGCGTCCGTGATGACGTCGTGAAGGGCAGCCTGCGCCTGCGGGTCCTCGAGCAGTTGGCCGATGAGCACGTCGAGCTTGGCTGCCGTGTGCCGGTCGTGCTGCAGCTCGTGGGCCACGGATCGGAGCAGCCCCTCGAGCCAGCCTCGGAACGGGTGCCGCTGGTCACGCTCGACCTCCTCGAGCGTCTCGGCGGCCCCCTCGAGCACGTTGCGAATCCGTTTGTCCGACACCAGGAGCGACGCCAGCCAGCCCCGGTTGTCGACGAAGTCGCGGGCCTGCGGCAGCAGCTGCTCGCGGTGCGACCTCAGAAACGTCTTGGCGCGGCTGACGACGATGTCCACCAATGGGCGCTGGGTGCCCCCGGCGATGGCCCGCTCCAGGACCCGGCCCAGGACCGGGGCGTAGGAGCGACGGGCCTGGTCTCTTCTGAGCAGCTCGAGGGCTGAGGCGACCACGGCCTGCTCGTCGAGCGCCGCGAGCAGCGCGCTGGCGTTGAACGCGACCTCCCGGGCGATCCGGTCGGCAACCTCGGGCTCAGCCAGGAGGCGACCAAGGCGGGTCAGCACGTCCGCCTGACGGACCTGCTCCACGACGACCTCGCGAGTCAGGAA
>JAYTHM010000140.1:0-6255 GCA_043732645.1 Frankiales bacterium | reverse complement strand
TGGTGGCGTTCCGGGAGGGCGGCGTCGCTGCAGTCGGCGTCGTGACTGCCGTGCGGATGGCGACGGCGGCGCTCTTAACGCCCTTCCTCGCCACCAAGGCGGACTACGTCCGCCGCGAGACGATACTGACCGGCATCGGGATCGTCCGCGGGGTGGCCCTGGCGGGCACCGCCGTCGTCACCGCGGCGGACGGACCGCCGGCGGCGACGTACGGCTGCGCGGCCCTCGCGACGCTGGCGCTGGCGCTGTACCGGCCGGCCCACTCGGCCCTGCTGCCCGCCCTGGCTCACTCCCCGCGCGACCTGACCAGCGCCAACGCGGTGCGCGGGATGCTGGACGCGCTGTCGGCGCTGGGGGGGCCGGTAGCCGCCAGCGCGATACTCGCGACGGGTGGAGCCTCTGCGGTGTTCGCGTTGTGCTCCGCGATGTCGCTGCTCGGCGGGCTGGTCGTGGTGGCGCTCCCGTACGACGCCCCACCACGGGCGGCGTCGGCGCGCGTGCCGGTGGCCCGATCCATTGTCCAGGGGTTCGCGATCATCGCCGGCGACCGCGACCTTTTGCTGGTCACCACCCTCGGAGTGGTGCAGACGTTCACCCGCGGGTGCATGACGGTGCTCGTCGTCGTCGTCGCCGTCGACTTGACCCGCACGGGTGAGCCGGGCGTCGGCATCCTGAGCGCAGCCGTCGGGGCCGGCGGTGTGCTGGGCTCCGTGTGCGCCTTGGCGCTCGTGGGGCGAGGTGGCCTCGCCAGTTGGTTCGGGGTCGGGGTTGCGCTGTTCGGCGCGCCGCTGGCGCTGCTCGGCGTCGTCCCCGAGGAGGCGGCGGCCCTGGGCCTGCTCGCCCTGGTGGGCGTGGGCAACTCCCTGATCGACGTCGCCGGCTTCACCATCCTCGCCCGGCGGACGGACGAGGCCGTGTTGGCTCGCACGTTCGCGGGCTTCGAGGCGGTCCTGACCCTCGGGGTCGCGCTCGGCGGGCTGGTGGCCCCGCTCGCCGTCGAGACGCTCGGCCCGCGCGGCGCACTGATCGCGGTCGGCCTGCTGGCGCCCGCCGCCGTGGCCGTGCGGCGCCCGGCGCTGCGGCGGCTCGACGGCGAGCTGCGGGTCCGGGACGCCGACATCGAGGTCCTGCGGGAGGTCCCCATGCTCGGCGCGCTGGCTGCGACGACCATCGAACAGCTCACAGCCGGCGTCGAGCGCGCCGAGTTCGCGCCCGGCCAGGTGGTCTTCGCTCAGGGCGACGGCGGTGACGGGTACTACGTGGTCCTGTCCGGCCGCGCGGAGGTCGTGCGGGACGGACGACCGGTCAACACGCTCGTCCGAGGTGCCGGCTTCGGCGAAGTCGCCCTGCTCGGCGACGTGCGCCGGACCGCCACGGTCCGCGCGTCCGGCGACGCACCCCTGTGCGTTGCCGTCCTACGCCGGACGGCCTTCCTCACGGCCGTGACCGGCTACCCGGCGAGCGCCGCCGCGGGACTCGACGCCTTCACCGAGGTCCGGGCGCGGGACACGTCACGGCTGCTGGCCGCGACCGAGGATGGGTCTGCTTGCTGACGACAGCGCGCTTCGCATGCCGAATGGCGGTGACCGGATGCGCCGCGCCGTCCCAGCTCGTGATGTCGTCAATCTCAGCGCAGCAGCGCGAGTCAGGCCGCTCGGCAGTCAGTGCTTGCGAGCAGGTCAGGGGTGGGCCCTGGTCTGCTCAGATGGCGATGGGCGCGCGGTGCTGCTGATCGCAGACATCGGCGGGTACACCGAGTGCATGCAGTTCCACCGCAGCGTCCTCGGACACGCGGAAGCCGCCACGGCTCGCATGCTCGGCAAGGTCGGCGCAGCGCGAGGTTTCGAACTGATCGAGATCGAGGGCGACGCGGCGTTCCTCTCGCGCAACGCGGCAGGGCTGGACGGCCCAAGCACGCTCGGCGCCGTCACCAAGGCAGCTTTCGCCACGCGCGACGCCGTCCACAGGGAGCGTCAGCTCGTCCAGCTCAACATGTGCCCTTGCGGCAGCTGCAAGCAGAGCAGCGCCCTGAAGCTCACGTTCTTCTCGCACGTCGGGGAGGTCGCCACCCAGACGATCAAGCGTCGCAAGAAGCTGGTCGGCCTGGACGTCATCCACGTCCACCGCATGCTCAAGGACCCGGTCGACGTACCGGAGTCCCTCCTCGTCACCGACGAGTTTTTCCGCCTCGACGACACCGCCTCGTCCGAGCTAATGATGCAGGACCTCGACCTCGACCTCGAGGGGATCGGGCAGGTGCGGACGCACTACGTGAACGTCGGCAACCTGGCCATACCGCCTCCTCGCCCCTCGTGGCCCCAGCGCATCGGCGGCACCTTCACCATGGCCGGACGAGGCATCCCCTACGCCGTCGGCCGGCGGCGTCCCACCGGCGATCGCTTCCACCCGCTGAGCCCCGGCGCCCAGCACGCCATCGCCCCCTGGCGTGGGTACCGCGAGCAGCTTGTGCTGCGGCCAGCTGAGCGGTGAGCGAGCTCCGGTGCCGGTTGCAGCGGACTAGTCCTCCAGGAGCGAGGCGGACAGTGCCCGCTCGGGCAGGACCTGGATGAAGTACTCGACCCCGAACATCTCCTGCACTATGTGCTCGGGGAACATCTCCGGGTCGATCGGGTACTGCGAGCGGTGCGCGGCCGTGGCTCGCAGCCGGTGACCCACGAATGCCGAGACGTCGATGCAGGTGCTGACGAGGGCGTCCACCTGGTCTCCGGACGCGAGTGTTCGGTTGTGCGTGGAGCGGGCTGGCTCCCCCGGCCTGTCGACGGCGCTCGTCCCCGCGGGCAGGAAGGTCAGGCTCGTGACGTCGTCGAGGGCCACCACGTGGGCGTTGCGGGGTTGGCCGCTGGCGATGCCCTGCTCGCCGATGAACTCCCCGGGCCCGGACCTGTCGACGACCCGTACCCGCCCGTCCTCGTCCTCGCAGCGGATCTCGACCGCGCCGGAGAGCAGGAAGTGCATGGTCGTTGCCGCCTCGCCCTGCTCGACGAGGTAGGAGCCCGCGGGGAACCACTGCACGTCGACGAAGTCCGCGGCGAACCCGAGCATCGTGGTCTCGTGCGAGAAGACCGACAGGGCCCGGACGAAGTCGTTCGTACCGTGGAAGCGGTCGGTCAGGTCGATTACCCACGCGGCGAGGCGGTCTCGCAGCATCATCCGGCTGCGCGGTAGGTGGCAGTGGAAGAGCCGGACCGGTGCCTCCGACCGCCAGGCGTAGCAGGCCGCAGTGACCGCTGCCCCCACAGCGACGTGGTCCGGGTGCCCGGAGAACCCGTCGGGCCCGAACGTGATCACCACGTCCGGTCGGATCTCGTCGAGCAGTCCGGTCGCGAGCTGAAGCAGCGTCTGGCCGTCGATCTGAGACAGGCCACCGTCCGGATAGTCGAGACACCTCGTCTCGACGAGACCGAGCTCCTGCCCGGCAGCCTGGAGCTCCTTCTCCCGCACTGCCGTCAGGGTGGCCCGGGTCGCCACGCGAGCGTCCCGGATCTGGCCTGCCCCGCCCTTGGTCAGCGAGACGACGTGGATCTCGGCGCCCTCTTTCGCGTACTTGGCGAGGGTGCCGCCGGCGCAGACGGTCTCGTCATCAGGGTGGGCAAACACGCCTAGCAGGCGCACGGGCCGACCGTGCGCGTGGACTGGTCGGCCCTCCTGGCCGCTCAAAGCTCCGCCGCTAGGTCGTCGAACAGGGCCGTCGAGAAGTAGCGCTCCATGCGGTCAGGCAGGACCGTGGCCACGTGGTGCCCGGGGCCGAGCCGGGCGGCGAGACGTCGGGCTGCGGCGATGTTCAGCCCGCTCGACGGGCCGATGCCCAAGCCACGGTGGCCGAACTCGCGCGCTGTCGCCAGTGCTTCCCGCTCCGGGACCAGCACGGGCTCGTCGAGCCCGACGGCGTCGGGATCGAGTAGCCGGCTCATGCCGTCGACGACGCCCGGCACACCCCCGACGATCTCCGGGTCTCCCCCCGGCAGGTATGTGGCGGTGGGCATCGCGCGGGCGACGACGGTGTCGTAGCCGGCGTCTCGCAACGCGTGGGCCACACCCATCAGCGTGCCCCCCGTCCCGACGCCCGCTATGAAACCGTGGAGCCGGACACCGACCTGCCGGATCAGCTCAGGCCCCGTCGAGTGCTGGTGTGCGAAGACGTTGCGCGGGTTCTCGAACTGCCGGGCGGCGTAGAGGTCCGCCTCTCCGTCCGTGTCGCGGACCAGCGCGTCGAGCGCTCCCTGCATGCCCTGGTCGGCAGGGGTCAGGACAACCTCACCACCGAGTCGACGGATCATGAGGACGCGCTCTCCGCTGACCGTCTTCGGCATGTAGGCCCGGAACGACACGCCCACGGTGGCGCACACCATGGCCAGCGCGATCGAGGTCGACCCGCTTGACGCCTCGACCACGACGGTCGTGGGGAAGACCTCGCCGGAGGCGATGGCGTGCGCGACGATGCTCGTCGCCATCCGGTCCTTGGTGCAGCCGCTCGGCAGCAGGTGGTCCAGCTTCAGCCAGAGCGTGCAGCCTGTCGCCTCGTCTTGGACCGGGATGGTCGGCGTCTCGAGCGGGAGGCGCAACAGCCAGGAAGCGCGCTCGAGGAACTCCGCGTGCGCCCGCTGCATGTCTCCACCCTAACGGCCGACCTTCTCCTCACCGGTCGTAGGTTCAGGGGCTACCGTCCCGACCGGATGGTGCCCAATGGCTGCGGGTCCGCACCGTCGTCCCATACCCTGTCCAGATCACGGAGGGTGCGCGTGGAACCGGAGCTCTTGGCAGCACTGCGACGGGTCTGCCCGTATCGACTCGTCGTCGAGGAGGACCTGGACCAGCTGCTGCAGGAGGTCACAATGCGAGAGGCGGAGGCCGGCGAGACGCTCTTCGAGGAGGGTGACCCGACGACCGGCGTCGCCGCGGTTCTCGAGGGGCAGGTCGATGTCCGCAGACATGGCCGCACCCTCGCGACACTGGGTCCGGGGTCGGTCCTCGGGGAACTCTCGCTGTTCTTGCCGTCCGCCTCCCGCACCGCGACCGCCATCGCGAGCTCTCCGGTGCGGACGGTCTTCTGGCACGCCGCGGAGCTCCCGACCCGGCTCGCCAGCCACGAGCGCCTGGCGACGGCGATCGTTGCCGACCTCGCGCACGTGCTCGCGGACCGGCTCGAGCGGCGCACCCGGGACGTCGTCGAGCTCCTCGACGTCGTCGGCCGACGCCTCCCGCTGTCCGACCTGGAGCGCCTCCGCAGTCGCGCCGTCGAGTAGCCCTCCGGCAGCCCGCGTGACCGTACGAGCGGTCGCTGCTCAGGGCGTCCACGAAGGCGAGCGAGCCCTCGACCGCAATATTCCGGTCGTCGTTGGGGCGTCGGAGCCCATCGATCGAGCAGCCCCGGGAGGTACGGACGGACCGACGGCCGCGAGGACCGGTTGCCGAAATCCTCACCGGATGTGGCACCCCGGACGTGGCAACCATTCGACCTACAGCACAGCCCTTTCCGGAATAGTAGCCACGAGTCGCACTGTCCGCGACACCCTCAACCTGATCCACGAACTCGCTGAGCGCGGTGTCTGGATCCGTAACCTCGCCGACCCAATCAAGGTCGACTCGAGCAACCCCGCCGACGCGATGGCCCAGCTCGCCGTCGTGCTGCTGGCCCTGTTTGAGCAGATAGAACGCAGTTACGCCCTGGAACGGGCCGCGCACGCCCGAGCCGTCGCGACCGCCAAAGGCCGCCGGATCGGCCGGGCGGTCCTGATCGACCAGCCAAGCTCGCCTACGCCGAGCACCTACGCGACACCGACCACACCATCACCGAGATCATCACCAAAACCGGGATCCCCCGGACCAGCCTGTACCGGCACCTGCCACCCCGACCCCCCGAGCAACTCACCGCCGCCGCACCTGCCAACCTGCGGACAACCAGCCGACCGGCGGTCCACCCCTGGGCCGGGCCGTCGTGGGCGCGGTGGTGCACCTGGCCCCCGACGAGGTGCTCGGGACCGTCGACTGGCCCCACGGCTACCGGCCGCTATGCCCGGCGTGCACCATGCCGACCAAAGCCGTCCGCGAGCAGTGGGTGCGGCGAAGGGGCGTGCGTGAGCCGGTCGTCGCCGTCCCGGCGTGACCGTGCGGCTGCTACGTCTCGCCGATCCTGCCGGCCACCCCTTCTGCCTCATTCCGCGGCCATCATGGGCCGACTCGGTCTCCTGACGGCCACCGGAATCACACGCCACGGAACGAGCGCACGGGCCAGTC
>JAYTHM010000139.1:0-6257 GCA_043732645.1 Frankiales bacterium | reverse complement strand
ACCGTAAGGCCGCCCTGGAAGGCGAGCGAGACGCCCGGGTCCTGGTCGAGGAGCGGGTCGACGTCACGTTGCTCCCGGGCACGGTCCTGCAGGGCGCCCGGCACCCGCTGACGACGATCCAGGAGCGCATCGCCGACGTGTTCGTCGCGATGGGCTGGGAGGTTGCCGAGGGTCCCGAGGTCGAGCACGAGTGGTTCAACTTCGACGCTCTCAACATGCCCGCCGACCACCCGGCCCGGGAGATGCAGGACACCCTGTGGCTGGCCCCGGAGGGCTCGCAGGTCGTGCTGCGCACGCAGACATCCCCGGTACAGATCCGCTCGCTGCTGGCGCGCGGCCTCCCGTGCTATGTCGTTGCGCCCGGTCGGGTCTTTCGCAACGACGCCCTCGACGCGACACACTCGCCGGTCTTCGGCCAGGTCGAGGGGCTGTGCGTCGACGAAGGCATCACGATGGCCCACCTACGCGGCACGCTCGAGGCCTACGCCGCCGCGATGTTCGGTACCCATTTGGCCAGTCGCCTTCGGCCGTCATACTTCCCGTTCACCGAGCCCAGCGCGGAGCTCGACATCACGTGCTTCTCCTGCCTGGGCGTGGGGGAGTGCCGGGTCTGCGCGAGCGAGGGCTGGATCGAGGTCGGCGGCTGCGGCATGGTCAACCCAGCGGTGCTCGTGGCCTGCGGCGTCGACCCTGAGCGCTACAGCGGCTTCGCCTTCGGGATGGGCCTGGACCGGACCCTGATGTTCCGGCACGGCATCACCGACATCCGCGACCTCTACGAGGGCGACGTGCGCTTCACCCGCGCCTTTGGAACGGAGGCCTGACATGCGTGTCCCCATGTCCTGGCTGCGGAGCTTCGTCCCGGACCTGACCGCGCCTGTGTCGGAGGTCGCCATCGCGCTGATCCGCGCCGGCCTCGAGGTCGAGCAGGTCCTGCGGTACGGCGACGACGTCACCGGCGTCGTCGTCGGGCGGGTGCTCGACATGGAGATGCTGGAAGGCTTCAAGAAGCCGATCCGCTTCTGCCACGTCGACGTCGGCACTCGCGTTCACGAGGTCGTCTGCGGGGCGACCAACTTCGGGCCAGGTGACCTGGTCCCGTTCGCCCTGCCGGGTGCGTCCCTGCCCGGCGGTTTCGCGATCGCGACCCGGCAGACCTACGGCCGGACCAGCGACGGGATGATCTGCAGCGAGGCCGAACTGGGCCTGGCGGAGTCCTCGCCCGGGATCCTCGTCCTGCCGCCGGGCAGCTCCTTGGGCGTGGACGTCGTCGAGCTCCTCGGACTGCGCGATGAGGTCCTCGACATCGCCGTCACACCAGATCGCGGCTACACGCTGTCCGTGCGCGGGGTCGCCCGCGAGGTGGCCACCGCCTTCGGGGTGGGTTTCGACGACCCGGGTCTGCGCCTCGCCGCCCGTACCGGGGCTGGGTACCCCATCGTCTTGTCGGACCCGGGCTGTGACCGCTACGTCGCCTGCACCCTCACCGGCTTCGACCCCTCGGCGCCGTCGCCGGCCTGGCTCAAGCGCCGGCTGGTGCTCGCCGGGATGCGGCCGATCTCCCTCGCCGTCGACGTCACCAACCACGTGATGCTCGAGCTCGGCCAGCCGCTGCACGCCTTCGACTTAGAAACCCTCGGCGGTCCGGTCGCGGTCCGCAGGGCCTGGGAGGGGGAGCGGCTGACGACCCTGGACGGTCAGGACCGGGTGCTGCACCCCGACGACCTGCTGATCACCGACGACAGCGGCCCGGTCGCGCTGGCCGGCGTGATGGGCGGTGCCTCCACCGAGATCTCCGAGGGCACCACCTCCCTCCTGCTCGAGTCGGCGCACTTCGAGGCGTCATCGGTGACCCGAACGGCCCGACGGCACCGGCTGCCGAGCGAGGCCAGCAAGCGGTTCGAGCGCGGGGTCGACGCTGACCTGGCACCGTCGGCCGCGTCCGTGGCTGTCGCCCTTCTGGTCGAGTACGGCGGGGCCGTGCCCGGCCCGGTCACCGACGTGGACCAGCGCGCCGCCCGGGGTCAGCTGCGCCTGCCGGTCGGCCGGCCCGGCCAGGTCGCGGGCCGCGCCTACGACCCCGCCGTCGTCCGGCAGCGCCTGCTCGACGTGGGCTGCGCCATCTCTGGCGACGGTGTCCCGCTGGTCGTCTCCGACGACGGTGTCCTGCTCGTCACCCCGCCCGCCTGGCGCCCCGACCTCACCGGCGCCGCCGAGCTTGTCGAGGAGGTCATCCGCCTCGAGGGATACGACACCGTCCCGGTTGCCCTGCCCTCGGCTCCCGCCGGCCGCGGCCTCACCGAGCCCCAGCGCCAGCGGCGTACGGCGTCGCGGTCGCTGGCCGCCTCGGGACTGGTCGAGATCGTCACCCCGCCATTCGTCGCGGAGTCGTTGCTCGCCACGCTCGGTTACACCCACCTGGCGGCCCCGCGGCTACTCAACCCGCTGTCGGAGACCGAGGCGCTTTTGCGGCCCTCCCTGGTTCCCGGGCTGCTCACCGCACTGCTGCGCAACGTCGGCCGCGGGCTGACGGACGTGGCGTTGTTCGAGACCGGCTCGGTCTTCCGCGGCACCGGCACACCGATCCCCGACATGCCCAAGACCAGCCAGCGGCCCACCGACGAGCAACTTGCCAGCCTCGACGCGACCCTGCCCGCGCAGCCCCGGCACGTCGGGGTGGTCCTGGCCGGTCGCCGGGCAGGGCGTCCGGCGGAGGTGGGCGACGCGGTCGAGATCTGTGTGGCCCTTGCCGCGTCCCTTGGGCTGTCGCTGACCGTCGGCCGCACCCAGGACGCTCCGCTGCATCCCGGCCGGGCCGCGGCCCTGCTGCTCGATGGCACCCCGGTCGGGACGGCCGGTGAGCTGCACCCACGGGTCGTCGCTGCCCTCGGGCTGCCGGCCCGCACCCTGGTGGCCGAGGTCGACCTTGACGCGCTGGTGCTCGCGGCCACGGCCCGTGGGCCGGTCGCGGCACCCATCGTCTCGTCGTACCCGCCGTCGTCGGTGGATGTGGCGCTGGTCATCGACGAGGCCGTCCTGGCAGGTGACGTCGAGCGTTCGCTGAGGGCTGGGGCGGGGGACCTCCTCGAGGCGCTGGCGCTGTTCGATGTGTTCACCGGGCCGCAGGTCGGACCAGGGCGCCGGTCCCTGGCCTATGCCCTGCGCTTTCGAGCGCTGGACCGGACCCTGACCGACGGCGAGGTCCTGGCCGCCCGGGATGCGGCCGTGGCCCGCGCCGGCGCCGAGCACGGAGCGGTCCTGCGCGGAACGTGACCCACGGGGTCGAGCCACCTCAGAAAGCTCGACGACGGCGCCACCCTGGGTGGCAACCTGCCCGTCAAGGCTGGAAACTATCTGCATACCCATGCAGAGCCCTGTATGATTGTTGTATGGGTATGACTGCGGCAGTGGCAGGGGCCAGTGGGTACGCCGGCGGTGAGTTGCTGCGCCTGCTGCTGGGCCACCCCGACCTCGAGTTCGGTGCCCTCTGCGCCGACAGCTCCGCCGGAGCACGCGTCACGGACCTGCACCCGCATCTGCCACAGCTGTCCGGCCGGGTCTTCGACCCCACCTCGGCCGAGTCGCTCGCCGAGGCCGACGTGGTCTTCCTGGCCCTGCCGCATGGCCGGTCAGGCGCCCTGGCAGCACAGCTCCCTGCGGGCACAAGGGTGGTCGACCTCGGCGCGGACCACCGGCTCGCCGACCCCGGGGCCTGGCAGCGCTGGTACGGCGGGACCCATTCCGGCACCTGGACCTACGGTCTGCCCGAGCTCCCCGGCCAGCGCCGGCTGATCGCGGCCAGCACCCGGGTCGCGAGCACCGGTTGCTACGCCGCCGCCACGATCCTCGCCCTCGCGCCCCTGATTGCCGCGGGGCTCGTCGACCCGCACGACGTCGTCGTCGTCGCCAGCAGCGGGACGAGCGGTGCCGGACGCAACGCGAAGGCCAGCCTGCTGGGCACCGAGGTGATGGGTGACCTCTCGCCGTACAAGGTGGGGAGCCACCAGCACGTTCCGGAGATCAAGCAGGCCAGCGGGGCGCTCTCCGTCAGCTTCACGCCGGTGCTGGCTCCGATGCCGCGGGGCATCCTGGCGATCGTCACCGCCCGCCCGCTGACCGGCGGCGACCCTCGTGAGGTGCTGCTGCAGGCCTATGCCGACGAGCCCTTCGTGCACGTCCTGTCTGAGGGGCGCTGGCCGCATACCGCCGCGACCCTGGGCTCCAACAGTTGCCACCTCCAGGCGACAGTCGACCTGGACTCGCGACGCGTCATCGTTGTCAGTGCCCTCGACAACCTGGGTAAGGGAGCCGCCGCCCAGGCCCTCCAGAACGCCAACCTCCTGCTGGGGCTTCCCGAGACGTCTGGCCTGAGCATTAATGGGACAGCGCCGTGAGCACCACCTACCCGAAGGGTTTTCGCGCCTCAGGAGTCACCGCGGGCCTCAAGGCCAGCGGTCGGCCGGACGTCGCGCTGGTGGTCAACGACGGGCCGCTCGATGCCGCCGCCGGGGTCTTCACCAGCAACCGCGTCAAGGCGGCTCCCGTTCTGTGGAGCGAGCAGGTCGTGCGCGGGGGACGCCTGCAGGCGGTCGTGCTCAACTCCGGCGGTGCCAACGCATGCACCGGCTCCCCCGGCTTCCAGGACACCCATGCGACCGCGGAGGCGACCGCGGAGGCGCTGGGGACCGGTGCTGCGGCCGTGGCGGTCTGCTCGACCGGCTTGATCGGCGTGCGGCTCCCGATGGACTTGCTGCTGCCCGGCGTGAAGCAGGCTGCAGCTGAGCTGTCATCCAACGGGGGATCGCGTGCTGCCGAGGCGATCTGCACCACAGACACCGTTCGCAAGACAGCCCTGTACGACGGACCCGGGTTCGCCGTCGGAGGGATGGCCAAGGGTGCCGCGATGCTCGCCCCGTCACTCGCGACCATGCTCGTTGTCCTGACCACTGACGCCGTGGCCGACAGCGCGGCCCTCGACGCGGCGCTGCGCGAGGCGACCCGCACCACCTTCGACCGGGTCGACGCCGACGGCTGCATGTCGACCAACGACACGGTTCTGCTGTTGGCCAGCGGCGCCTCGGGCACGACGGCTGCGCCTGGGGACCTGCAGGCCGCCGTGACAGCGGTCTGCGCCGACTTGGCCCGGCAGCTCGTCGCAGACGCCGAGGGCGCCACGAAGGAGGTTGCCGTCGAGGTGGTCAACGCTGCGTCTGAGGCGGACGGCCTCGAGGTCGCTCGGGCTGTCGCCCGCAACAACCTGCTCAAGTGTGCGCTGCACGGCAATGACCCCAACTGGGGCCGGGTGCTCGCGGCCGTCGGCACCACAGCCGCAGCCTTCGAGCCGGAGGCGCTCGATGTCTCCATCAACGGCGTGATGGTCTGCCGCGCAGGGGGAGTAGGCGACGACCGTGAGCTGGTCGACCTGTCCGGCCGCGGGTGCCGCATCGTCATCGACCTGCATGCGGGGACGGACGTGGTCACCGTCTGGACGACCGACCTCACCGCCGCCTACGTGCACGAGAACTCGGCCTACAGCACATGACGAGGGCCACGGCATGACCAAGGCCAGGCGACAGGTGATGCTCGCCAAGGCGGGGACGCTCGTCGAAGCCCTGCCCTGGCTGAAGATCTTCAGCGGCAAGACGGTCGTCGTGAAGTACGGCGGCAACGCCATGACCCGGCCCGAGCTCCAGGCCGCCTTCGCCGAGGATGTCGTCTTCCTGCGCTACTGCGGGGTCAGGGTGATCGTCGTGCACGGCGGTGGCCCCCAGATCACCGCTCACCTCGACCGGCTGGGCGTCGCGAGCGAGTTCCGCGGCGGCTTCCGCGTCACCTCCCAGGAGACGATGCAAGTCGTCCGGATGGTTCTCGTGGGCCAGGTCAACAGCGACGTCGTCAGCCTCGTCAACGCCCATGGCCCCTTTGCCGTCGGGCTCTCCGGTGAGGACGCGCAGTTGTTCACCGCCGAGCGGCGCGACGCGCTCGTCGATGGCAAGCCGACCGACATCGGCTTCGTCGGCGATGTCGTCGAGGTACAGCCGGGGATCGTGACGGCCTTGCTCGACGAGGGCAAGGTGCCTGTGATCGCGACCGTCGCCCGCGGCGTCGACGGGGCGCTCTACAACGTCAACGCCGACACCGCCGCCTCCGCCCTGGCTGTCGCCGTCGGGGCCGAGAAGCTGGTGGTGCTCACCGATGTCCAGGGCCTCTACGCGGACTGGCCCAACAGCGACGACGTCATCAGCGAGATCAAGGCC
>JAYTHM010000138.1:0-1798 GCA_043732645.1 Frankiales bacterium | reverse complement strand
ATCCGCCCCGAAGTCCTCCGGCCGCTTGCCAACGCGCTAGCGAACTACCACGGGCCGGCCCTGATTCTGGCCGGCGCTCAAGATGCCTTCGGAGCCAGCTGGCCCACGGCATGGAAGCGGCTTCTTCCACAAGCCACCTCAGTAACGATTAAGCAGGCCGGGCACGAGCCAGTCCTTGAGCAACCTCGGGTCGTGCTCGCCACGTTGGGACGCTTCCTCAGCCCCTGACAGACAGTAGAAGGCCCCCAACGACCGTCGATAACTTCCGCCTGATCCGGCCAGCCGAAGACTGCTGTGACCGTGTCGAAAATGCGGGCACCGATGGGGAGGTCATCATGGTGGGCCGGGTTGGCGGCCCTGGTTGGCGGGTGAGCGGTGGTGAGGCGGTCGCGGTGACGTCATTGTTCGGCGCGGCTCTGGCATCGGGCTCCTTACCGTCGTGTCGAGGTCCAGATTGCCTCTCCGGTGGGCGTACGCGCCGCTGGTCAACGAGGCGTGTGGCGGTCGGTGCTGGCTGATGGTGTCAGCCGGGACGTGCCGCACCGGCTCGTGCTGGCTGCGGGGGATCGGAGGGGGCTACTTCGCTAGGCCGGCGAGGAGGTTGATCGACGCGGCGATGATGACGGCGCCAAGGGGGAAGGAGATCCAGGCGTGGTGCAGGCAGGTCCGCCGGAAGGCTTTGCTCTGCAGGTCGGTATCGGAGACCTGGAAGGTCATGCCGATCGTGAACGCGAGGTACGCGAAGTCGCTGTACTGCGGAGGGTCGTCTTCGTTGAACGACACTCCGCCGGGGGTGCCTTGGTAGTACAGGCGGGCGTACTTGAGCGTGTAGACGGTGTGGACGAGCGTCCAGGACACGAACACGGACGCGAGCGCGAAGCCGGCCTCCACGTACTTCAAAGACCCAGGGGCGCGGCCCGCCCCGAACAGGACAGCACCCACCGCTACGACGCTGGCCCCGGCGGCGGTGAGCAGGACCACGTCTGCGAACGCCCGGGAGGGATTCTCCCTCTGGGCGTGCGCGCAGGTCCCCGAGGCGTCCAAGGGCCAGATGTCCGCCCACGTCCAGGTGCAGAACGTCAGCGCGGCGACGTCCCACCCCAGCAGCGGTGCGGCCCGCCCGCTCGTAAATCCGAGCAACACGAGCGTCAGTCCCAGGCCCAGGCCGAAGGAGACTGCAATCTTCCGGCGCGCAGTGGCTCCGGCAGCCCACGCACGGATCGCCCCAGGCCCCTTCCCAGGAGTAGCAGCGCTCGTCACCTCGAAAGCATGACCGGCCTACCTGACGTCCGGCGGAACGCACCGCCGTCGCCTCGGCACCAGATTGGCTCCTGTAGAGCTACCTGCAGAGTTATAGGCGCCTCACCCGTTGTCGAGCGGCTCTAGAGCCGGCGCTGTCACCGTTTGTTGTAGTTCACGGGTGACCTTCCTTCTCCACCTGCGTGACAGGGACGAGCCAAACCCAGCCGCGTCCCTGTGTCTAGGCGAAGCCTGTGGCCCGTGGGGAACTGGGCGTAGGTCGATAGGCGCTGGGCGTCCCCAGCCCCAAAACGCAAACAAGAACCGCTGGCCCGCCTGGCGCCCCGAAGGACAACAGGCGGGCCAGTAGCTGATCAGGCTGCTTGCTGGAGGACGCGGGTCAAGGTCTGCAGGGTGGTGCGGTCCAGGTCCCGGTAGCCGTCGGTAAGGGTCTTGAGGCTGTTGCGTTCGGCCCGGTCAGCTCCGCGCACGACGCCCTCATGGTGGTCGTAGGTGTTGACCGCCTGCAGGACTCCGTGGGCGGTGCCGGTCCAGGGGC
>JAYTHM010000137.1:0-1802 GCA_043732645.1 Frankiales bacterium | reverse complement strand
CGTCGCGTACGACGGGACCGACGTGCGGGCCTTCGCGCCGGGGGCACTGGCCGATGTCGCCTCGTTGGCGCCGCAGACCACCTTCTTGTTTGACGACTCCGTCCGCGGCAACGTCACCCTCGGCGCCGACATCAGCGACGAGCAGGTCTGGGCGGCCCTGCGGGTGGCCCAGGCTGAGGGTTTCGTGGCCGCCCTGCCCAAGGGACTGGACACGGTCGTGGGTGAGCGCGGCGCCACGCTGTCCGGCGGCCAGCGGCAGCGGCTCGCCCTTGCCCGCGCCGTCGCCCGTAAGCCCCGGTTGCTGGTGCTCGACGACGCCACGTCGTCGGTCGACCCGTCCGTCGAGCAGCGCATCCTGGCCGGCCTGCGGGAGTCCTCGACGGCGGCCACCGTGGTCGTGGTGGCCTATCGCCGGGCCACCATCGCCCTCGCCGACGAGGTCGTGTTCGTCGACGGCGGCCGGGTCATCGACCGCGGGTCGCACGCCGAGCTGCTCAGCCGGTGCCAGGGGTACCGGGACCTGGTCACCGCTTACGAGCGGGCCGAGGTCGAACGTGCCGCTGAGCACGTGGGCGACGAGCTGGAGTCGGCATGACCACCACCACCATGACTGCGCCGGGTCCGGTTGAGCGCACCTCCACGGGGACCCTCCTGCACGCGTTGCGGCTCGCCCCGGAGTTCCGCGCCGGCCTCGGGGTGACGCTGCTGCTCGCTGTCGTGAGCACCGCCGGCCGGGTCGTCGTACCCCTTGCCGTGCAGCAGACCATCGACCACGGCCTGAACCGCAGCACCCCCGACCTTGGCCTGGTGCGCCTGACCTGCTCGCTGGCCGCAGTCGCGGTCGCCGTGACCGCAGTGGCCAACTACCTGATGAACGTCCGGCTGTACCGGACGACGGAGGACGGGCTGCTCTCCCTGCGTACCAAGGCTTTCCGGAGGGTGCACGACCTGTCGGTGCTGCACCAGGCGTCGGAGCGGCGCGGCTCGCTGGTGTCCCGCGTGACCGGCGACGTCGACACGATCAGCTCGTTCATGCAGTTCGGTGGGCTGCTCGTCATCATCTCCGCGGCCCAGCTGGTTCTCGCCAGCGCGGTGATGCTCTGGTGGTCGTGGCAGCTGACCCTGGTTGTCTACGTCTGCATGCTGCCCCTGGTGCTGTCGCTGCGCATCTTCCAGCGTCGGCTCCAGGTGGCCTACGGGCTGGTCCGGCAGCGGATCGGCGAGATGCTCGGTGCCGTCTCCGAATCCGTCGTCGGAGCGCCGGTGATCCGGGCCTACGGGGCGCAGGCCCGCACCGCGACGCGCATCGACGAGGCCGTGTCCAGCACGACGCAGGCGCAGACCCGCGCGCAGACGATCGCTGCGACGACGTTCTGCAGCGGAGAGATCACGACGGCGCTGGCCAACAGCGCCGTCATCGTCCTCGGGGTCCTGCTCGCCACGAGCGGGTCGCTGTCGTTGGGTCGCCTTGTCGGGTTCATTTTCCTGGTCACCTTGTTCGTGCAACCGGTGCAGGTCGCGACCGAGGTCCTCAACGAGGCCCAAAACGCCATCGCCGGTATGCGCAGGGTCCTCGGCGTGCTCGACACCCCCACCGACGTGGGCGACCCGGAGCCGGGGGTCGAGCTGCCGGTCGGGCCGCTGTCGGTGACCTTCGAGCACGTCCACTTCGCCTACCCGGGTGGGCCGGACGTGCTGCACGACGTCGACCTCACGCTGACCGCCCAGACCCGCGTCGCGGTCGTCGGGGAGACCGGCTCGGGCAAGACGACCTTCGCGAAGCTGCTGACCCGACTGATGGA
>JAYTHM010000136.1:0-1808 GCA_043732645.1 Frankiales bacterium | reverse complement strand
AGCTCCGGAGACGCTGCCGACGATGCAGGAGCGGATGGCGGACTACGCCGACGCACTCGGCGGGTGGTTCTCAAGGCCAAGGCCGATCGACATCCGCTACGTC
The DNA here is from genome assembly GCA_043732645.1 of Frankiales bacterium. Lineage (GTDB taxonomy): Bacteria > Actinomycetota > Actinomycetes > Mycobacteriales > SCTD01 > RYN-111. Next base: position 1,705 of record JAYTHM010000136.1, on the reverse strand, counting down.
TCCGACCCGCCGCTGGTGGTGCGGGACCGCGGCCTGCAGGTCGAGGCCAGCTCGCAGGTATGGATGCGCACGGACGGCACCCTGCCCGACGACCCGTTGCTGCATGTGTGCGCCGTGACCTTCGCCTCCGACATGACGCTGCTCGACTCGACCCTGATCAAGCACGGCCTCGCCATGGGCAAGGACAACATCCAGCTCGCCAGCCTCGACCATGCGATGTGGTTCCACCGGCCGTTCCGGGCCGACGAGTGGTTTCTCTACGACCAGGACTCACCGCACACCGGCGGTGCCCGAGGCCTGGCCCGCGGCGAGATCTACACCCACGACGGGCATCTGGCCGTCAGCGTCGTCCAGGAAGGGCTGATCCGCGTCGGCCACTAGTCAGCCGCGGGATGGCCAGGGGCGCCGGCCTCACTGCTTGGGGCGCTCCTTGTCCCGACTCGGCTGGACCCGCTTGGGCTCCCCCGGCTGGAGCGCGAACGACGGCGGGAACGGCGCCTCACCCTCGGTCTGCCGGTCGTAGAGCTCGAGCAGCGGCGTCAGGTCGTGGGCTATGTCGTCGATGGCGGCGTGTACGTCGCCGAACCGGGCAAAGCGGTCGCGCATCGTCCAGATGTCGAAGTCGGCGATCTCGCAGTCGGGCAGCTCCGCCCAGGTGACGGGGGCACTGACTGTGGCCTGCGGGCGGGCACGGACGCTGTACGCCGAGGCGATCGTCTGGTCCCGCGCCATCCTGTTGAAGTCGAGGAATACCCGCTCGCCGCGCTCCTCCTTCCACCACTTGGCGGTCGCCAGCTCCGGCCGCCGGCGCTCGATCTCACGGGCGACCGCAACAGCGCAGTGCCGGACCTCGGTGAACGTGTACGCAGGCTTGCACCGGATGTAGACGTGGACGCCCTTGGAGCCGCTGGTCTTGGGGAACGTGACGATCCCCAGCTCGTCGAACAAAGCCTTGAGTTCCAGCGCGACCTCGACGACGTCGTCCCAGTCGGTGCCGGGCATCGGGTCGAGGTCGATGCGGAGCTCGTCGGGGTTCTCGACGTGGTCGCGGCGCGACGGCCAGGGGTGGAAGTCGAGCGTCGACATCTGGACGGCGTAGGCGACGTGCGCGACGTCCACCGGGCACAGCTCCGTCGCGGAGCGGCCGCTGGGGAAGTGCACGGTGACGGTCTCGATCCAGGGCGGGCGGCTGCTAGGGACCCGCTTGGTGTAGATCGCCTCGCTCTCCGCGCCCTCGGGGTGCCGCTTGAGGACGGTCGGCCGCTCTCGCAAGGCCCGGACGATCCCGTCCCCTACGGACAAGTAGTACTCGACCAGGTCGATCTTGCGCCCACGGCCCTCGGGCAGGCCCGAGAAGTAGATCCGGTCGGGGTTGGTGACCTTGAGCAGCCGATCCCCGCTGGGCGTGTCGATCGTGAGCTCCAGGAAGGGCGAGGCCATGCTGGCACGGTACGACGTGAGATCGGCCGTCACCGGGACGTCACCCCGAGTCGCGGAACACCGCGACGACCTGGTTCGCTGCAACGAGAGTGGGATGGACCAGCGTGAGATGGACCCGCAAGAGCAGCAGGAGAGGACCCGCCATGGACAGCAGCCGCACCTACGCCGTGCAGAAGACCGAGGAGCAGTGGCGCAAGGAGCTCAGCGCCGAGGAGTACGCCGTCCTCCGTCGGGCCGGCACTGAGCGCCCCGGGACCGGGCAGTA
>JAYTHM010000135.1:0-18077 GCA_043732645.1 Frankiales bacterium | reverse complement strand
CCACCATCGCCGTCGCCCTACGCCACCACGCACGCAACCCCCACCGCCCCGTCACACTCCTGCTGACCTGCTGAAACACGACTTTGCCGAGGCCCTGGTGTCCGAGGGGGGACTTGAACCCCTGCCTGAACACCCCTCCACCTGGCCTGCCCTGTGGCGTAAGCAGCACGGACATGCCGGCGGCCGTTGGTGTGAGCAGGGCCGATCCGTCGAAGTGTTGACGGCGTCAACGGTAACGATTGGGTAAAGACCCCTACCGATCATGGCAAAGATCGACCATCCTGGCGGCGCCGTGCGAGTGCGCGGGAGGACGCACGGGGGAATCGCCATGACGCAACCGCAGGGGCCGGACTTCACCAAGGGCCCCGGCCAGCCGGGTGGGCAGCCGCCGCAGGGTTACGGGCCGCTCCCCGGGTACGGGGGGCCGCCGCCCGGCTCGACCCCTCCACCGAGCTACGGACCGCCGCCCGGGTTGGGCGGCCCGACGCAGGTTCAGCCCCCGAAGAAGCCGAAGCGGTGGCCGTGGATCATCGGTGGCGTAGTGCTGCTGCTGGTTGTCATCGGCGCTGTGGGCGGGAGCAAATCCCCGTCGAGGACAGCGGCGCCTGCAGTTACTACAGCCCTCGCGACACCAGCACCGGCGGCACCCCCCGCCCTGCCGCCGGCCGTACCCACGACGAGCCCCCAGGCTGCCCCTTCGACGACCCTCGCGCCGGCGGCGCCGGCCGCACCCGTGAAGGTCCCAATGCCCAACGTGGTGTGTCAGAACCTGCAGGCCGCCCAGGACCGGATTCAAGCGGCCGGGGTGTTCTACTCCCGCAGCAACGACGCCACAGGCAAGACCCGCCTGCAGATCCTGGACCGTGACTGGATCGTGGTTTCGCAGCAGCCCAGTCCGGGTGTGCCGATCGGCGAAGGTGACGCCGTCCTGTCCGTCGTGAAGATCACCGAACCGAACAACTGCTGAGGGAGTAGACGTGGGGATCATCAGGAAGACGACCAGCCTCAGCACGCTGGGGATCGTGAGCTACCGCGGCAAGGACGAGCGCGCCAACAAGTACGCCAAGCAGACCCGCAACGCCGCGCGCGCCCAGGTCGCTCAGAACGCGATGCAGCTGGAGCTCCAACGTCAGCAGCTGGCCGCGCTCGACCACGGCAACGTCCGCGAGGAGGTGCGGGACATGCGGCAGCAGTTCCCGCCGCTCGCGCCGATCGTGCCGCCACAGCCGATCCCTGTCGGACCACCGGCCGGGTGGTACCCCGACCAGCAGGACCAGCAGCTGGTGCGGTGGTTCGACGGTACGCAGTGGACCGAGTTCACCCAGCCTCACTAACCCGGGGCTTTGACGGGTGAAGTGCTGTTTGGGGTGCCGTGGGGCTGGAAGGTGCCCCTGAGCTGGGCAGATTGGTCTTGCGGCAGTCCAGTCCGACCAGCCCGAAGGAGCATCTTCTAGAAAAGTAGCCCGTTTTACCCGCGTCCGACGGTGGTCTCGGGGCAGGTGTCGGCGGTCGGTCAGGCCGGTGGGGTACTGCTGACCGAGACCATTCGGGCGGCGGGTCTGGACGTTGGGTTGCGTGCCGGGCTGGGTCGGTGGCGCCGGTCGGGTGCGGTGCACGACCCGGGCAAGGTGGTCCTCGACCTGGCGGTGACCCTGGCCCTGGGCGGTGACTGCTTGGCTGATGTGGCGGTGCTGCGCGCCGAACCCGGGTTGTTCGGGTCGGTGGCGTCGGACCCGACGGTGTCCCGCACGATCATCGCGCTGGCGGCGGACGCCCCGGCGGCGTTGGCGGCGATCGGCACCGCCCGGGCTGCGGCACGAGCCCGGGTGTGGGCGCGGGCCGGGGTGGACGCCCCCCGACCACGACGCGTCGGCGGTGGCCCGCTGATCGTCGACCTCGATGCGACCCTGGTCACCGCGCACTCGGACAAGGAAGCCGCGGCACCGACCTCAAGCGGGGCTTCGGATTTCACCCGTTGTGCGCGTTCGTCGACCACGGTGAGCAGGGCACCGGGCAGATGGTGGCGGTGCAGCTTCGCCCGGGCAACGCCGGCTCCAACACCGCCCTCGACCACATCGCGATCACCCGGGCGGCCCTAGCCCAGCTACCCGGCCACCAGGCCGGGCGGCGGCCGGGCCGACGGGTGCTCACCCGCACCGACGGGGCCGGGTCCAGCCACGCGTTCCTCGACTGGCTGAGCCCCCAGCGGTTGTCCTACTCGGTGGGGTTCGCCCTGCCCAACAACACCGGTGAGCTGCTCGCCCTCATGGACGAATCCGTGTGGACCCCGGCCTACAGCTCCGGCGGCCAGGTGCGGGAAGGGGCGTGGGTCGCCGAGCTCACCGGGATGCTCAACCTCACCGGGTGGCCCAAGGGCATGCGGGTCATCGCCCGCAAGGAACGACCCCACCCCGGGGCGCAGCTACGGATCACCGACGCCGACGGCCTCCGGGTCACCGCCTTCGCCACCAACAGTGTCCGCGCCCAGCTCCCGGACCTGGGGCTGGAGCTGGGCCACCGCCGCCGGGCCCGCGCCGAGGACCGGATCAGGTGCGCGAAGGACACCTGGCTACGGAACCTGCCGCTGCACAGCCTGGACTCCAACCGCATCTGGTGCGCCATCGTCACCCTCGCCGCCGAGCTCACCGCCTGGATGCAGCTCCTAGCCCTGAGCGGCACGAACGCCCGCCGCTGGGAACCCAAGAGGCTGAGGCTGCGGCTGTTCACCATCGCCGCCAACCTCACCCGGCACAGCCGGCAAGCGGTGCTGACGCTGAATCAGAAACAGCCCTGGGCCACCCTCGCCCACCAGGCGGTCACCGCCCTGCGGGTGGTGCCGGCCCCGGGGACGCTGCACGCTGAGTCAGTCAGCCATCTGTGGGCGTCGCCGTCGCTGGCTGCTGTAGGTCTGAGGCTCGGTCCCAGTGGATGGGCAGGTCCGCGGACCCGGCGGATGATCCCCCGTCGACCCGTAGCACCGCTCCCGTTGTCCAGGAGGAGGACGGTCCGGCGAGGAAGAGAACGGCCTCGGCGATGTCGGTGGGAGCACCCGGCCTGCCCATCGGGTTGCGCGACGCCGCCGCCCGGTAGTCCTCGGTGATCGGGTTGACCTCCTGGCTGCTGCCGGTCACAAACCCAGGTGCCACCGCGTTTACCCGGATTCCTGAACCGGCGAGCTCGACGCCACACCCCCGGGTGACCGCTTCCAGCGCCGCTTTCGAGGCCGAGTAGTGGGTTGCGCCCGGGCGGGCGCGGATTGCCGCTCCGCTGGACACGTTCACCACTGACGCCGTGCGGCCGGTCTCGACCACGCGTCGCGCCAGGGCAATCGTCAGCAGCAGCGGTGCCCGGGTGTTCACCGCCAGCACGTGGTCCCACCCTGCGGACTGCATCTGGAGCAACGGGGTGGCTGGCCAGATTCCGGCGGCGTTGACCAGGACATCAACAGGACCTGCTGCATTCCAGGCGTCATCCACCACCCTCCCGACGCCGGGGTCAGCAAGGTCGGCGACGACCCGACGCACTCCGTTGTCCAGGGCGTAGATGGCCAGCGCGTCCGGGCGGGCGTCCACGGCGGTCACCAGATCTCCGTGGGCACGGAACGCGGCGGTGATGGCCTGGCCCAGGCCACCGGCCGCGCCGATGACTAAGACGTGGCGACGTTCAGCGGGAACAGTCACGCTAGGTCCTCTCCCGGGCCGGCGACGGCCGCCCGAATCGGGTCGTAGGTGCGGGGACCGATCGTCGTGCGACCAGCCTCCACGTCGTGGAAGACGATGAGCAATGCACGGATGCCGGGGCACATGAGGCCGTGCTCGGTGGCGGTGGCGAGGACCGGAACGAGCAGGGCGGGGACCTCGGTGGGGCGGCGGCGGACGACGAGGTCACGCCAGATTCCCGTTCGTACCTTGGGCTGCTGTCCCAGCCAGCCGCACATCCGCGCCAGCGCAGCTCGGGCGGCTTCCGGATCGGCTCCTGGGAGCAGGAACGGGGCCTCCCACGCATCGAAGGACGCCGGGCGGGCCCCGACGGCCAAGGCGACCTGGTAGACCTCGTGCACCAGGGCCAGGGTGCTGGCGGTCTCGCGCTCCAGCACCTCAAAGATCGGGTCGTTGGTGAGAGACCCCGCAGCTGCCGCCGCGGTGTAGGCGAGCTTGGACCAGAGGTGGCCCAGCACGTTGTCGCTGGCCGACACCGGGCCCCAGGCGGACAGTTCTCCAACCGCCCTGTCGACCCGGGGCGAGGTCGTACCGCCTAGCTCCCCGAGCACGACAGTGCCGCCTCCGCCGTCGCTCACCACACCGGGCTCGACGAGGTCGGCGAACAGGTTGATGAAACAGCCGACCGTTCGGTGCGCACCCACGACCTCGGCGATCGTGTACTCACCGAACCCGTTCTGGGCACTGATCACGAAACCGTCGTCGGCCAGTCGGGGGGCAATCCACGCCACGGCGGTCCCGGTGGCCTGCGCTTTCACCGCGAGCAGCACCCGTTTCAGCACCAGCTCGGCCGGGGCGTCGTCGGGGTGGACGGCGGGGACTCGAGCCGTTCGTTCTGTCCCGTCGGCCCCTCTGATGACGAGGCCCCGCTGCTGGATCGCATGCACGTGGGCCCGGTCGGTGTCGACGATCCGCACGGGGTGACCCGCGGTGTGCAGCGCAGCGGCCAGGAGTCCGCCGACCGCACCTCCCCCAACAACGGTCCACGCATCGTCCGGAACCTGGGGCTGCACCTCGGTGGCTGCGCCGGCGGTCACGACTGGGTCCCGAGGTGGCCCCGACGGAGGAGGGCCTCCAGCAGATCGACCCCGAGGGCGAGGACGTCCTCATCGATGTCGAAGTCCGCCGCGTGGTGGGCCCCTGGACCGGTGGAACCGAGCAGCAGATACCCGGCTGTCCCGCCCACCTCTTGTACAGAACGCATCATCAACGAGGCGTCGTCGCTGGCCCCCAACACCGCCGTCTCGCGCACGTCGTTGATGCCGGTCAGCCTGCTGGCAGCCTCCCGGACCGCCTCGGCGACCCAGTCGTCGGTGTGGGCGGGGACGGCGGACCCGGTGACCTCGTGGCGCACGCTCACCCCATGGGCGGTGGCCGCGCCCTCCAGGACGGCGAGGGCCTGCTGGTCGAGATCAGCGAGGTCGGCGGCGGTCCGGGCACGGGTCTCGAAGGCGAGCTCGGCGTGGGCGGCCACGATGTTGGTAGCGGACCCAGCTTCCAACCGCCCGACGTTGACCCGCGCGCCGGGAGCTGACGATCCAGCCAGGGTGTGCAGGGACAGGGTCGCCGCGGCAGCCGCTAGCAGCGCGTTGCGGCCCCGTTCCGGGGCGTTCGCCGCGTGAGCCGCGACGCCGGTGAGTCGAGCCTTGTACTTGGTGGTGCCGACCATGCCCGAGGTGCGCAGCGCGAGTGCGCCGCTGGGGAGGCCAAAGCCCAGGTGCAGGGCCAGCAAGCAATCCAGCCCCAGCAGAGCGCCCGCCGCGATCATCGGGGCCGCACCCCGCACCCCCTCCTCTGCCGGCTGGAAGAGCAACGTCAGGCTCCCTGGGAAGTCCCGGTCGATCAGTCGTGCTGCCAGCCCAAGCGCGATCGCCACGTGCCCGTCGTGCCCGCACGCATGCATCTGGCCGGGATTCCGGGAGCCCCAGCCACCTTGCTGCGGTGGGTGCGTGGAGTCGGTTGACTCGATGACCGGGAGCGCATCCATGTCCACCCGCAGGCCCACAGCGGGGCCTGGCCGGTTCCCTTCGACCACGACGACCATCGCTGTCGCGCCCCCGGAAAATCGGGCCACACTCTCGGCCGGAACCCCCTCCGCGAGGGCCCGTTTCACGGCCGCATCCAGCTCCGGCAACGGGGGGAGTCCGGCCAGCCCGGCCACGTCGGCAACCTCCGGGCCGCTGCGCACCCGAAGGCCCATCGCCTCCAGCACCGTCGCCACACGGGCCGCCGTGCGGATCTCGGTGAAACCGACCTCGGGGTGCGCGTGCAGGTCGCGACGGACGGCCACGACGTCAGACGCGTCGCCCGGCCACGGGTAGGTCGGCGTCACCGGGGAATGTCCGGGCCGGTCGTGTCGAACTCGGCCCTGGCCTGCTGCAGCAGTCCGGGCACCAGAAAAAGGTCCGCGGCGGTGCAGGCCAGCGCCGTGGTCATCGTCAGCATCGCCTGCTGGGCCCGAGGGGTGGCCACAGCCTCAGTCATGGCCTCGGAGTGCGTCGGCGTCCCCCTGTCCATGACCTGCAGGTAGGGATGAATGGTCGGCAACACCAGGCTGACGTTGCCGATGTCGGAGGACCCGGTGCCCCCGCGCATCGGGGCCTCCTCCACCGGGATGCCTAGCCGCTCGAGGTGCCCGGCGAGCTGGCCGGCCAGCACCTTGTTGTTTTTGCGCTCGGCGTACCGCGGCCCACGCGACACCCGCACCGTCGTCCCGGTCGCCGCCGCCGCCGCGGCCGCAACCGCCTCGACCCGGGCGGTCACGTCGTCGACGACGGCGCTCTCCAGACCCCGCACCATGAACTCCGACCGCGTGTACGCGGGCACGACGTTGGCCGCCTCACCACCGTGGCTGATGATGCCGTGCAGCCGGCAGCTCTCCGGCACGAACTGGCGCAGGCTGTCGACCCCGGTAAAGAACTGGATCATCGCTGCCAGCGCACTGCGACCCTCGGGGGCACTGGCGGCCGCGTGCGATGCCCGGCCGAGAAACTCGACCTCCAAGGGCTGGCAGCACGTTGCGTGCCGGACAGCGAGGGTCCGGTCCCCGGGATGGAACATCAGTGCGGCGTCCACGTCGTCGAAGACGCCCGCCTCGAGCAACAGCACCTTTCCCCCAGCACCTTCTTCGCCCGGTGTGCCCAGGCAGCTCACCCGACCCGGCAGCTCGGGCAGCACGCGGTGCAGCGCGAGCGCGGCTCCCAGCCCGCCAGCGGCGATGAGGTTGTGCCCGCACCCATGTCCGATCCCGGGCAGGGCGTCGTACTCGCACAGCAAGGCGATCGTCGGTCCAGCCGCCGGATCTCCACTGTCTCCGCGGAACGCTGTCGGCAGGCCACCCACCCCGCGGGTGACGTCGAACCCGGCCTCGTCCAGGGCGTCGGACAGCAACCTGGCGGCCCGGTGTTCGGCCAACGCGAGCTCGGGCGCCTCGTGCAGCATCGTGCTGATCCCGGTCAGCTGGTCGGCTAGGGCGGTGACCGCCGCTTGGATCGCAGCGTGTACCTCGGCCTGCTGCTCGACGGTGGTCACAGCAGCTCACCCAAGACCCGGACGGCGTTGCCACCGAGCACCGCGGCGCAGTCGGCGTCACTCCACCCGGCGGCGACCAACCAGCCGGCGGCGTGCCGGGCGGCTTCGGCCGGGTTCTCCATACCCGGAACGTGGTCAGGGACCGGCAGCTGTTGCCCGGCGACCGGCATCGGCGACCACCCAGCGGCCTCGTAGAGCCCGGCGTGGTCACCGAAGAACGTGTCCGGGCCCAGGGCGACGTGCTCGACACCGACCAAGACGGCGATGTGCTCGACATGCGCCATCACCGCGTCCAGGTCGTGGCCGGGGCGACCCTCGACGCGGGTGGACCCAGGAGCTGCCTCCACCCCGATGAGCCCACCGGTCGCGGCGACCGCACGCAGCACGTCGTCTGGTTTCATTCGCGCACTGGGCCACAGTGCCCTGGACCCGGCGTGGGAGACGACGACCGGGCGGGTGCTGCGCTCGGCTGCCTCGATGCTCGTCCGGTCCCCGACGTGGGCCAAGTCCACGACCATGCCGATGTCCTGCATCCGAACCAGGACTTCTGCGCCGAGCCGGCTGAGCCCCGGGTCCACGGGTTGGGCCAGTCCACCACCCAGGGTGTTGCCCGCGTTGTAGGTCAACCCGGCCGAACGGAAACCCGCCGCAAGCAGCACATCCACCACGCCCGGGTCCTCACCGACACAGTCCAGATCCTCCAGGGCCAGCAGGACGGTGGTGCTGCCATCGAGGACGGCCGGCCAGCCACCGCGCAGCTGGACCCTGGCGTCATCCCTTGGACCGAGGCGGGCGGCCCAGTCGAGCAACCGGGTCAGGGACGGCTCGGCCAGGGCGCTGGCGAAGACCACGTCGAGGGCGGAGCCAGCGAGTCCGGCGACCCCGAGCACGTCACTGTTGCTGAGGTGGTGCTGCTGCCAGCTCTCTGGGGTGAGCGGGTCGGGCAGCCGCACGGGGTGGTCGTGCAGGGACACAACCGGGCCGGCCAACAGCTGCACGACCCGACGTCGACCGGCGTCGTCCAGGACCGGGCCCTGTGCTGGCAGGCGGTCGGTGTCCGCCGCCAGAGGGGGTGCCGTCATGCCCGGTATCCGGTGGTCACAATGTCGACGTCCCGGGTCTCGGGCATCTTCCAGATCACGGCAGCAGTGACCAACGCGCAAATCGAGACGTAGAGAGGCACGGCCCACAGGACCTGACGGCTGCCAAAGAACTGCATGACACTCGGCGCGGTCCCACCGAAGATCGCGTTCGAGATCGCGTAGGGCAGCGCAATGCCGATCGTGCGGACCTGAGGTGGGAACAGCTCGGCGAACACCGTGGCCAGGTTGGAATGGTTGAGTGACAGGAAGACAACTCCGATCAGCGACACCACCAGGATGCTCGTGAAGGACGAACCGAGCAGGTGCATCAGCGGGAAGGGCAGCACCACGAAGGCAACCGCGTAGACGAGCATCGTCGGTCGCCGGCCGAATCGGTCCGACAGCAGAGCTGCGGCCGGGAGGAGCAGTGCAAAGACCGCCAGCGCGATCGTGTTGGCCAGCTGTCCATCCGCGAGTGTCGCGCCGGCGGTGAGGTGCGCGTAGGTGGGCAGGTAGGTCAGCCACATGTAGGTGATGACCGATCCGGCGATGGAGATGCCGAACACCAGCGCGGCCCCCAGGCGGTGGCCCTTGACCATCTCGCGCAGCGGGCTCCGCTGGGTCTCCCCGTCTCGGACAAGTGCCCGGAAGGCCTCTGGCTCGTCGATCTGACGACGTATGTAGAGACCGACCAACCCGATCACCGCACCGATCAGGAACGGGATCCGCCAACCCCAGGAGGTCATCTGGGCACCGTCGAGCACGCGGGTGAGCACTGTCGCCGTCAGCGACGCGAGCAGGATGCCCAACACCACCGACACTTGCTGGAAGGAGCCGGCGAAGGCCTTGCGCCCCGGGCGAGCCCACTCCACCAGGAACGAGGCGGAGGTCCCGAACTCCCCGCCCGTCGAGAATCCCTGCAGCAGCCGACCCAGGATCAGCAGCACGGGCGCCACCCAGCCCACAGCACCGTAGGTGGGGGTCACGCCGATGAGCAGGCTGCCACCAGCCATCAACAGGATCGTCAGTGTCATCCCATGTTTGCGGCCGTGACGGTCGGCGTAGGTGCCCAGTACCGCAGCACCAACCGGTCGCATGAAAAAGCTGATCGCGAAGACCAACAGGGCGGTCAGCACGGGGTTGTCGCCGGGGAAGAACTGGCCAGCGAAGTAGACGGCGAAGAAGCCATAGGCCGACCAGTCGAACCACTCGACGAAGTTGCCGACCGTGCCCCCCACCAGTGCCCGACGAGTCGAGGTACGCGCCTCGGGCGGGGCCAGCGGCGCGGCGACAGTGCTGCTGCTACTACTGCCACTGACCATGGTTGGGCTCCTCATCACTGCTGGCCTAGACCGTCGGACCGGTCAGGTACATGTTTTCAGCCTCAGCGGGCACCATGGGAGATGCGAAGTAAGAAGCTGTATTTCGCAGAGAAGCAGCACAGACACCGGGTGATTTGAAGGAAGTAGGCAGATGGACAGGGTCGACAGGGAGGTGGCCGCAGCCCTCGTGGCCCACCCTCGTGCGGCGTGGTCGGTGCTGGCGCGGGCCTTGGGGTTGTCCGAGGCCACCGCGTCGCGTCGGGCTAGAGCCCTCCTCGCGCGTGGACGGGTACGACCCATCGCCGCGCTGGATGTGCTCGCGATCGGTCGGGGCACACCGGTGTTCATCGGTCTTCGCTGCACCTCGGGTGCGGCGCTGCAGGTGGCCGACGAGCTCGCCGGCTGGCCACAGGTCCGCTTCGTGGCTGTGCTGTCCGGGACCACCGACGTACTCATCGAAGTCGTCGCGGCCGACCAGGAGGATCTGCTGGAGCTGACCCAGGAGCATCTTCCCAAGGTGCCTGGAGTGCTCGGTTGCAGGTCTGAGGTCATCCTGAAGCGTTACGCGACGGGCTCCTCCTGGGACCCAGGAGTGCTCGCACCGAGCGTCGTCGCCGGTCTGCAAGCCGGGCGACCCGACCGCTGGGCCCGGGCCCAGCCGACGGAGCCCGCAACCGCCCCCACTGAGGTGGACACCGCCATCGCCCACGCACTGGGTCAGGACGGCCGTCTGACCTGGCGCGAGCTCGGGCAACGGTGCGACATCACCGAGTTCACAGCCCGACGACGCACCGAGGCCATGTTTGCCACGGGCGCGCTGAAGCTACGGACCCTGGTCCACCCGGCTGACCTTGGCCTGTCCGTAACGGCGTACCTGTGGTTCCACGTCCACCCCACACGGGTCGACGACGTCGCCAAACAACTGACCGACCGCCGAGAGGTTGTACTGCTGTGTGCGGCCGCCGGAACCAGCAATCTCTGCGCCGAGGTCGTCGTGCCGAGCTACGCGGCGCTCCACAGCTTCCTCACCAACACCCTGGGTGGCGTTCCGGGCGTACGAGACGTCGAGGTCTCAGTGGTCCTGCGGGTCGTGGAGCGGGCAGGGCTAAGAATGCCCTTCCCCCCGCGTACCGGTCAGAGGCCGACGTAGCCTTTCGGATTCGCACTTGAGCGCACACCCGGCTGGCGTCGAGGGCAACGCGGCCCCTCGACGTCCCAAGCAAGGCCGGCAAAGGTGTGTTGCCCCTTTGGACTCTCGTAGCGGCTACACCACGACCAACCGGCACGTACGGCCGCAGTCAACATCCAGTAGCCGGTGCCACCCAGGGTCGGCGACTACCCCGGTCCACGTCGGAGACGCCGCGTCACCCCCGGTCGAGCTACCCCGCCGGCGATCCGATACCTCCAGGACGGCTGCTCCGGCACGCTGCAGCGCACCGACACCGCCGGGAGTCAACACCAGCGTCGCGTGCAGGGAACACAGACCCCGCCCCGCTCCCACCGGACACGGAGCACCCGTTCCGACGTGGGCTGCACCTACGACGACACCCGCTGCTCCCTACCGGGCGGCAACTCCAACCCTGCTGCACTCGACCCGCGTCCGACCCTTGAGCCATTACGCGCCAGGTGCCCGTTCGTACCTGCTCCAGGGGCCTAGCGTGCGGATCGGGTAGAGGTCTAACCTCTGCTTGTGGAGAGATCAGACCACTCAGTTTCGGGCTCGTCACCCCAACGCCGGTACCTCGCTGTGGCACAGGACCTGCTGGCGGCGATCGGCCAGGGCCGCTACCCAGCTGGCTCCCGCTTGCCAGCAGAGCGCGAGATCGCTCTCCGCGCCGGGGTTTCTCGGCCCACAGCGCGTGAAGCGCTGCTTGTCCTCGAGCTCATCGGCGCGGTCGAGGTGCGCCACGGTGACGGCACTTTTGTTCGCGGCTCGCAGGCCTTCGTCGGGGGTGTCGACGGGTCCCCGCTCGACACGCCGCCCCGGGAGCTGATCGAGACCCGGTTCACTCTGGAGCCGATGGTTACCGGACTCGCCGCCCGCCGAATCACCAGCGACACCCTCGACGCTGTTCGTCGCAATGTCGACGAAGCCGCGGAGCTCGTCAGCGACAGTGCTGCGCTGCCACGGTTCATCGCCCTGGGTCTGCAATTCCACGCTGAGGTTGCGCCAGGCTGCGGAAACGCCTTGTTGGCCGACATCGTCATCCAGCTCGTCAACGTCGAGAGCCACCCCCTGTGGGCGTTGGTCAACCAGCAGGCCATGAGCTCGGCCGCCGCCCGGGAGAACCAGATCACCGAGCACCGCGCCGTTGTCGCCGCGATCACCGCTGGCGACTCCACGCGCGCCGAGACCGCGATGCGCCAGCACCTACTCGCACTCAAGACCGCCATCTTCGATCCGGAAGGGCACGACACGCCTCCAGAAGCAACGACGTCGGCAAGCCACCCGCTCTGACAGGGAAGAAGGCCTCATGAACACCGCTGCACCAGTTGATCTCGTCGTCCACGGCGGCACCGTGGTAAACGCTGGCGGGAGCGCGCCGGCTACCGTGACGATCTCCGGTGGCCGCATCCGCGGACTGCTCGACCCACAGCTGCCGCTACCACCCCACACCCGGGCGATCGATGCCCGAGGCGGTCTCGTTATCCCTGGCGGGGTGGACCCGCACTGCCACATCGGGCAGCGGCTCGGCGCGTACCAGGCCCTCGATGACTACGCCCAGGCCAGTCGAGCTGCCCTCTGGGGTGGCACCACTACCGTCATCGACTTCGCGATCCCCAACCCCGGGCAGTCCCCGTTGGAGGCTGTGCATGAGCGCCGCGCCGCCGCCGCAATCTCGCGGTGCGACACCGCCCTGCACGGCTGCGTCATCAACTGGGACGACACCACTCGCGACCAAATCGGGGCCATGGCCAAGCTTGGGGTCCGCACCATCAAGCTGTTCACCACCTACCGCGACGTGGTCATGGCAGGCCCGAACACCATCCTCGAGGTGCTCCGCGCGCTGCACGACCAGGGTGGTATCGCCTACGTCCATGCCGAGGCCAACCACGTCATCGAAGACGCCCAAGAGCTGGCTCTCACCGCCCACCGCGGTGGTTCGCGACACCACCCCGGCACCCGCCCCGAACTGGCCGAGGCGGCCGCAGTCGCGCAGGTCCTGGCCACCGCAGAACACGTCGGGGCGCCGGTGTACTTCGTTCACCAGACCACCGCCGAAGCGGTCGACCTGGTCCGCGCGGCGCGCCGCCGCGGCGTCCACGCCTATACCGAGACGTGCCCGCACTACCTGGCACTGGATGACAGCACCTACACCGGGGCGCACCCGGAACGCTTCGTGTGTTGCCCGCCCCTCAGAGCAGCCCAGACCGTTGCCCTGCTGTGCTCCCGTGCGGTGGTGGGTGACATCGACACCCTGGGCTCGGACCACTGCTGCTACTCCACCACCCAGAAGCTCGAACACCACGATGACGTGAGGGAGATGCCGAACGGGCTGCCCGGGGTCGAGACCCGCCTCCCCGTCGCCTACACCCAGCTCGTGGTGAACAACGGCATGCCCATAGAACGATTCGTGGCCATGTTCGCCACCAACCCCGCGCGACTCAACGGACTGCCCGCCAAGGGCACCATCGCCGCCGGCGCCGACGCCGACCTCGTCGTCATCGACCCCCTCGAACGCCGCACCGTCACCCACACCGGCCTGCACATGGCCACCGACTACACCCCCTACGAGGGCCGTGAGCTCGCAGGCTGGCCCACCATCGTGATCAGCGGTGGACGCGTCGTCTTGGACCGCGACGGATTCCACGATCCGGGTCCCGTCGGCCGCGCGCTGCACTCAGTGGCACTTCCCACCCACCTGCTCACCTAACCGCGCTCCCCCACCCTCCTGCCCCCGGAGACCAACGATGCCCACACCGACCCCCGGCACCCCCCACCCCGACACCTCCAGCGACATCCGCACCCACGCCTACCGCGAGCTTGGGAACGCGTTGGACCGCATCCCCTTCCGCCGAGCCCACATCTGGATTCTGGTCCTGGTCGCCTCCGGCGCACTCTTCGACGCCATCGAGCAATACAACGTCGGCCTAGCAAGCCCCCTGATCGCCGACCAGTTCAACTTGTCCAAGGCCAGCGTCGGCCTACTCACCACCGTCACCTTCGCGGGCATGGCCCTCGGCTCGCTGATCGCCGGAGTCACCGGCGACAAGTACGGGCGCCGCATCACCTACATGTACAACCTTGGGCTTTACACCGTCGGTGCACTTCTCGGAGCTTTCGCGCCGGACGTCGGCGTCCTTCTCGTCGCCCGTTTCGTCGTCGGTATCGGGCTCGGCGGCGAGCTCAACACCGGGCTCACCCTCGTCTCCGAGCTGATGCCCACCAAGATCCGTGGCGCCGCCGTCGCCACCGTCAACGTCGCCGCTGGTGGGCTAGGAATCTTCGCCTCCTCCGCCCTCGCCGCGGTCCTTCTTGGCCCGCTCGAAGGTTCACTCGGGGGCCCCACCCTCGCCTGGCGGTGGCTGCTTGGCGTTCTCGCCCTGCCCGCGCTGCTCGTCTTCGTCTACCGGTGGTTCCTGCCTGAATCCCCGCGATACTTGCTCGCCGTGGGAAAAGTGAGCGAGGCAAACGCGGTCCTGACCCGACTCGCCGCCAACCGGCTGCGTGCCCCCAAGGACATGGCCGTCACTACCTACGTCACCCTGCCCGAAGGAGCTCACCTGCCCCGCGAAAAAGTCCGTCTCGCCGAGATTTTCCATGGCGAGCTTGCCCGGCGGACCATCGTCATCTGGGTTGTATCCGCGATGACCTTCGGAGCTCAGGTCACCATCACCGTCTTCATGCCCACCGTGCTCGTCGCACGTGGCTTCGATGTCGGCTCGTCCCTCGTCTACACCACCATCATCAATCTCGGCGGGCTCATCGGCGCCATCCTGGCCAGCGTCTTCGGATACCGGTTCCCCCGACGCATCGTGCTCGGCTACGGCGCCGTCGTTGCCGTGGTCGTGGCAGTCGGTTTCGGAATGTCCTCGCAGCTCGGAGCCATCCTCATCCTCGGCGGCCTACTGCAGCTCATGTTCATCCTGCTCAACACCACCACATGGGTGTGGGCCCCAGAGCTCTACCCCACCCGCGTTCGCGCCTTCGGCACCGGCGCCGCAGTGACCGTCGCCCTACTCGGCGCGTCAGTGATCCCCCTGGTCGCCGGCATCATCTTTGACGCCGCCGGGGCGATCGGCATGTTCGTCCTCGTCGCCGCCATGTACGCCGTCATGGCCATCACCGTCCGCTTCGGACCCGAAACCCTCGGCCTCAGCCTCGAAGACATCAACGAATCCCTCCCACACACGACCACAACCCCAGTCACGACAAGCAGCTGAACACCACCCGCAGTGCAGCGCCTTCCCTGGCCTTGACTCCGTTCGGTGGACACCTCGTAAGGGAGGATGTCCACCGAACGGGGTCAAGGCCAGGTGAGCCTGACCCACTTTCCCGGACACCCTGATGTGCTGCGGCTGCATCCTTGTGACCGCTGAGGCACGGGGAGGTCGGGGACCACCCAGCGAAGTCAGTCGAGCAGATCCGCCGGCGTCCAGCGGGGCCACTCGGGCACACCGACGAGCTGCCCACGCTCGTAGCGCGCGACCACGCGGAAGGGGGCGGCAGCGCGGGTGTTGTCGTAGAACGTGGTCCGCGCCGTGACTGCTCGGGCGGCGGCCAGCAGGGGCCACAGCCGGTGGTAGCGGTCGAGGACCTTCTGCTCCGGGACGTCGTGGCCCCCGTGCGCGACGCGACATGCCACCCGGGCGACCGGCAGGCTCGCAGGAACCATGACGACGTGCAGGTGGACCAGGTACCCCAGTCGCTGCGCTTCGATGACGAGATCGAGCTTGCTGGGGTGGCTGAACACCGTCTCGGTGATGAACGAGCTCCGGGCGTCCATCAACCGGCGCCGCTGCTGCGCCGCCAGGTGCGACGCCTCATAAGCATGCTCGGGCTGCGCCTGAGGCCACCGCTGCGCGGCGATCACGTCCGCGTTGACCAGCGGTAGGCCGGTGACGGGCTGGAGGACCTCGGCGACCAGCGTTGACTTCCCCGCCCCGTTCGGCCCGGCCACGAGGTGCAAGACCGGGCTCGACACGACACCGTCCTCGCGCTCAGGCCCCAGCGGTTTGCTTGGTCACGAGGCGGCCGTCCTCATCGGCTTCGACCCACTCGACACCGCCCGCCCGGAACCGCTCGGACAGGTCGAGCGAGGTGAGCCGCTGCGCGATCTGCTCGTCCCACACGGCGCGGACGACGGCCTGCTCGCGCTCCCCCAGAGCGTCATAAGAGCCTCCGGCCAGCACCGCCTCGACGTCCCGGTGGCTGACACCGCTGGACGCCTCGAGCTCACGGCCAATGCGGGCCCAGTGGGCGATCTGCTGGGCAGCGCTACGGCTGTGCAGGGCGCCGCTGGACTTCGCGGCGGCGAACAGGTCACCGTCGACGCGGGTCGGCATCGTGTTCATGAACCCACTGTAGCGCTCTGCTACACCGGGCACCTGACGCCCAGCGCGGCCCCGCCGTGACCGGTGCGCTGGTGAGCCCCAACCGCCGGGCGACGTTCGTAACCCCGCACCAGCAGCTGCTGCTCCGCAGCCGCAGCCGCGCTCACCGTGCCCGTCACGGTGCGGGTGTCTGCTCCTGGTGCCCGGCGAGGGCGGAGAGGGCAGCCGCGATCTGCTGGTCGCGTCCGGCGGCGGTGTGCTGATACCTGAGGGCGGCGGCGGGGGTGGAGTGCCCAAGGCGACCCATCAGCTCGGCCAGGGTGGCGCCGGTGGAGGCGGCCAGAACAGCCCCGGTGTGGCGCAGGTCGTGCCAGCGCAGATCCGGGCGCCCCGCCAGCTCGCGGGCCGCGTAAAACGGGCGGTACAACGCGGACGGGGCCAGGTGCCCACCGTGCTGGGCGGGGAACAGCAACCCCTTCGCTCCGGGCTGGGTGTGCTCGACCAGGTGGGCCTCGACCAGGGGCAGCAGATGCGGTGGGATCGCCACGTCGCGCACCCCGGCGTCGGACTTGGGGGTCCCCACGATGACCACTCCCCCGGCCCTGACGACCGCCCGCCGGATCCGCAGCACCCCCACCGTGGTGTCCACATCGGCGCGGCGGAGCTCGGTGAGCTCCCCGAACCGCAACCCACACCACGCCGCCAACAACGTCATCGCCCGCAGATGCACGGGCATCGCCGCGGTCAGGGCGGCGATCTCCGGCAAGGTCGCCGGGCGAACTTTGTGGACCCGCTTCGCTGACCCCGCCCCCGTGATCGAGCACGGGTTCATCAGGATCAACCCGTCGGCCACCGCGCTGGCCATGATCGTGCGCAACAGGCCGTAGGCGTGCGCCCGGGCCGTGGGTGTCGCGGTGCCGAGCTCGCCGTGCCAGCGGCGCACCACCGCCGGGGTCACCGACCCCACCGCCAACCCACCCAACCCGGGCAGCACCTTCGCATCGAGCAGGGACCGGTAGTGCGCCGCTGTCCGCGGCTTCAGCGTCCGCTGAGCAAGCCACGTGTCCGCGAACTCCCCCAAGGTCACCACCACCACCCGGGCCTTGGACGGTGCCGCCCACTTCTCCCGAATCACATCGGCCTGCTGCACCGCCAACCACCCGCGCGCATCACCCTTGGTCTGAAACGTCGTCGGCCCCGTATGCCGCAACCCGTCCGGGCCGTAGTACATCGCCCGAAAATTGCCCGACGGCAGCTGGTGCACCGTCCCGAACACCCCAGCCTTACGCCCAGGAGTCGTAGCCTTGGCCTTGGTCACCGCGCTCCTTACAGCCCCACAGCACCCGCGTGAACTATCTCGTGAACTATCACAAGGCTATCCCTGTCCACCCATGAACATCCGTGTCACGAGCGACGAACCCAGTCTCCGCAGGTCAGTGGCAGTAATCCGCAGGTCAGGTGGGGTGCGGCGCACACTGCTCGAACAGGTTCAATCCCAGTATCGCGCACCACGAATCGTCCTCTGACCTGCGGAAACATCCCCTAGAAATACTGATCGTGCGATCCGCGTGCGATGCGGTCCGGTGGTCCGGGCGGCAACAGCCCCCCGTCACCTTGAGCCTGGTGGGTGACCGCCTCGGTGTGCGGTACGTCGCTGGCGCGTTCCCCGCTGCCCCGCTGCCCCGCAGCTCCCTCCGCGCACCTCCCGGTCGCGGCGCAGGTGGTGTGGGCAGTGGCCGCAACCGCTGCCGTCCGCGTGACTGGTCGCAGGCCCTCGGTGACGGGCTGCGGGTCGGGGGTTGCGACGGCAGCACTGACCCGGCGAGCGATCAGTCGAACGATGACGGTGCACCCCGGCGAAGACCTCACACCGGCGCGCACCGCCGACCGAAGCCAAGCACCGCCGCTGTCAGAGACCCAAACGCCTA
>JAYTHM010000134.1:0-1812 GCA_043732645.1 Frankiales bacterium | reverse complement strand
TCGCGCAGGAGGGGGCCCGGGTCGTGGTCAACGACGTCAGCACCGACGGCGCGCACGCCGTCGTGGAGGAGGTCCGTGCGCTCGGCGGCGAGGCCGTCGCCAATACCGACGACATCAGCGAGTGGGACGGAGCGGGCCGGCTCGTACAGACCGCGCTGGAGCAGTTCGGTGGCCTCGACACCCTGGTCAACAACGCCGGGATCCTGCGGGACCGGATGTTTGTCAACATGGGCATCGACGACTGGGACGCGGTGATGAAGGTCCACCTGAGGGGGACCTTTGCGCCGACCAAGCATGCCGTGACCTACTGGCGTGAGCAGTCCAAGGCGGGCACCCCGAAGGCCGCCCGCATCGTCAACACGTCCAGCCCGTCAGGGATCTACGGCAACATCGGGCAGGCCAACTATGGCGCCGCAAAGGCCGGCATCGCTGCTTTCACGCAGATCCTGGGCGAGGAGCTCTGGCGGTACGGCGTGCTGGCCAACGCGATCGCTCCCAGTGCCCTCACCGTGATGACCGAAGGGCTCACCGGCTACAAGGACCGCCTCGACGAGCTGGAAGCCAGGACCGGGTGGAAGAACCCGGGTGGTCCGGAGCATCTGGTCGCCCTCGTCGTATGGCTCGGCTCCCCGCTGGCGACGGTCAACGGCCAGGTCTTCAACGTTCGGGCCGGGCACATCAGCGTGGCGGAGGGCTGGGGCGTCGGACCGGCGTACGAGAAGGAGGGTGGGTTCGAGGTCGCCGAGCTGGACGGCGTCGTGCCCGGCCTCGTCGCAGCCGCTGCGAAGCAGACCGACGCCTACGGCCGTGAAAAGACCTACGGCGCATGAGGGTCGTCATCGTCGGCGCCGGCCTTGCCGGGCTGCGGACCGCAGAAGCCCTGCGGGACAGGGGATTCGACGGTGATCTGGTACTCCTGGGCGAGGAGGTGCACCTGCCCTACGACCGTCCTCCGCTGTCCAAGCACGTCCTTCGTGGGGACCGCCCCGCGATGTACCTGCGCGCTGAGGACGACTACGCCGACCTGCGCCTCGACCTGCGGCTGGGCACCGCGGTCACCGGGCTGGACCTCGCGGACCGGACCGTGACCACCGCTGACGGTCCGGTCGCGTTCGACGAGCTGGTCATCGCCACCGGGGCGACACCGCGGCGGTTGCCGGGTGCGCCCGGGCACGTGCTGCGGACGCTCGACGACTGCCTGGGGCTCGCGCCCCTGCTCCTACCCGGTGCTGTCATCGGGGTCGTCGGCGCCGGCCTGATCGGATGCGAGGTTGCCGCGAGCGCACGGGCCAAGGACGTGGAGGTGCACCTCGTTGACGTCCTGCCCAAGCCTCTGGTCCGGGTCCTCGGCGACCAGGTCGCGAGGCGGATCGCAGACCTGCACGAGGGCCGCGGCGTCCACTTGCACCTCGGTACCGGTGTGGCCGCGGCGACCGCGACCCGGCTGGAGCTGTCCGACGGGACCGTCCTCACCGTGGACGCGGTGCTCGAGGCGATGGGTGTCACGCCCGCTACCGGCTGGCTCGAGGGCAGCGGGCTCGAGCTCGCCGACGGGGTGTTGTGCGACCAGGTCGGGCAGGCGGCTGACGGGGTGTGGGCGGTCGGTGACGTCGCCCGCTGGGCCGACGGGCTGGGCGGCAGCTTCCGGCGCGAGCACTGGACCAGCGCCAACGAGCAGGCGGCGACCGTCGCGGCGGCGATCCTCGGGGTGCGGGAGCCGGTCACCACCCCGCCGTACTGGTGGAGCGACCAGTACGACGTGAAGCTGCAGGGGCTCGGGGAGGTGCACTCCGACGACGACGTGCTGATGCT
>JAYTHM010000133.1:0-1815 GCA_043732645.1 Frankiales bacterium | reverse complement strand
GGTGCCCGGGGTCCACCTCGTCGCACCCGGCATCCCGGAGCCGGGCGACGCCCCGAGCGTGTCCCGCGGCGGGGACGACGAGGACTGGGACGGCGACGCCCCCGTCCTCCGGGGCGACCGGTGAACACAGCGGCGGACGGCGGCGGCGGGGGCGCACCCCTCGTCGTCCACCACGAGCTGCTGCGCAGCGCGTCGAGCGGCTTCGATGACGTGGGCGACGCCCTCGAGGCAGCGATGACCACTCTCGAGAACGCACTCTCGGCCGAACGGGGGCGCTGGGGCACCGACGAACCGGGGGAGAGCTTCGCCCACGGGTACGAGCCGGCGGCCGAGCAGGTGTCCGGGCGGTTCCGCGAGCTGGTCCAGGGTCTGCACGAGCTGCGGGCGACCCTGGTGGAGGCGGCCGCGGTGTTCCGCGGGACCGAGGACACGAACACCGGAGCACTGGGGGGCGGGCAGTGACGATCGAGATGCCGGGCTGGCTCGAGTGGCTGGCCGACAAGACCGTGGGGCACTTCCCCGAGGGCGACGAGGACGCGCTGCGCCGCATGCGCGAGGCGTACACCGCGGCCGCCGAGGCTGTCCGGGTCGCCGCGAGCGACGGCGACGCCACCGCGTCGAGGGTGGACGGCACCATCGAGGGTCGGACGCGCACGGCCTTCGACGACTACTGGCAGAAGTTCACCGGCGGCAGCGACGCCTACCTGCCGACGCTGGCCCAGCTGTGCACCGAGCTGGCGAGCTCGTGCGACGCGACGGCGCTGGACATCGAGTACACGAAGCTGAGCGTCATCGCCGCGCTCGTCGCCCTGGCCGCCGAGGTCGCCGCGCTCATCGCGTCCGCGTTCTTCGACTTCGGCGCCTCCGCCGCCGCCATCGAGCCCGCCGAGGCGATCACCGCGGGGGTGGTCCGCACCCTGATCACCGCGCTCGTCAAGAGCATCGTCGAGCACGTGGTGATCAACGTCGTCATCGACGCAGGTATCCAGGAGATGCAGCACCTGCAGGGCAACCGGCACAGCGCCGACTGGGGCAAGCTCGGCCACGACGCGCTCACCGGCGTTTACTCCGGTGCAGCTGGCGTCGGAGGCAGCAGGCTGGTGGGCCTCGCCGGCGGACACCTTCTCGGGGAAGATGCCAGCAAGCTTGCTACCGCTGCAGTAAAGGGTGGTCTCGGTGCGGGAGCCGGCGCCATGGAGGAACAGGCGGTGGTCCTCGCCGACCAGCACCGACTCGCCACACCCGAGGAGCTCCTGCGCGGCGGGGTTCAGGGCGGGGTCGCCGACGCCCAGGAGGGGCTGCACGAGCGCGGGGAGGACATCCGACGGACCCACGCCGAAGCTCCGCCCAACCGGCACAGCGCCGAGGCCGCGCCCGAGGGATCCGCCCCCGCTGTTCCCGCCCACCGGGCGAACGGTTCTGCTGACGAGACTGCACCTCAGGCGCCGAACCGGCACGAGTCGGAGGGACCCGATCCTGACCAGCACATCGCCGACGATCCCTCCGGAAACCCGCACCGGGTGCAGGACGTCAAGCCCGGCGAGGTCGCGGCGCCGGAGGAGCCGGGGAAGATCCCGGTGCTGAACCTGCCCTAGCGTCCGCCCGACCCGGTGCACCACGGCTGCCAGCCCGGCACCGGGGCGTGGTCGGGCC
This sequence comes from Frankiales bacterium, assembly GCA_043732645.1. GTDB lineage: Bacteria > Actinomycetota > Actinomycetes > Mycobacteriales > SCTD01 > RYN-111. The sequence continues at coordinate 162 of JAYTHM010000133.1, read as the reverse complement.
GCTGGTCCCCCCAGGGCGGCGACCCGGCGGGTAGCGGGTTGTCCTCGGCCGGGCGCAGCCGCCGGTCGGTCCCCACGCCCCAGCCGATCGCGGCGAGCCCGGGCACGAACCCGAGCAGCAGCCACGACTGCGCGACGAGGTCGGGCACCGAGCCGGCGGCGG
>JAYTHM010000132.1:0-1819 GCA_043732645.1 Frankiales bacterium | reverse complement strand
GACACCGACCATGTTGGTCCGTTGAAGCTGAGGTCTTGCGCGCTCGGCTAGGCGCCCGCGTAGGCGAGCTGAAGCAGGAAGTGCGGGACGTCGTTGTTGCCGTACACGAAAGTCTGGCCGTCGTGCTGAGCGGCGTACCCAGCCTGTAAGGCCGCGACCAGCAGCAGTGTCGCCAGGTGCAGCGCGTAGAGCCGGGAGAACCGCCGAATGAGGAAGCGCCAGGCGCCCACCGCGTGGTCACGGATCAATGCCCGGTAGTTCGTAGTTCCAGAAAAAGATGAAGCCACTGAGGCACCAGAACAGTTCCACGCCCAGCGAGCCACGTGCATAGATCAGACCGAGCAGCCCGTACAGCGGCTGCTCGGTCTGCACGTACCCGACTGGCTTCTGGCCCACACGGTAGAAATGCTGGTAGTGAAAGATGAGCACAGACAGAGCCGCGAGAAACCGCAGCACCTCGACGCCCAGGAGCTGGCCGCGATAACGAGGAGCAGTGCTCGGGGCGAACATTCCAGGAGCATGCACCCCCTCTCATCCAGTCTCCGGAACCTCCTCTACTGCTACTTTGCGCCGCCCTCGAGAGCGTGGTTCTCGTTGACCGCCCGCTCCTGCTACCCCGCCTTCGTGCCCGCTGCCATCCCAAGGTCAGCCTGCGGGACGTTTTCGCCCCACCCCGACCCCCGACGCTGTGGTGAACGCGGGTTCACTAGGGTGGGTCCACCTACGACCTCCTGGAGCAAACAGTGCTGGACCTTGCGGGAACCTCGTCGATCATCACCGGTGGCGCCTCCGGCCTCGGCGAGGCGGCGGCGCGCCAGCTCGCCGCCCGAGGTGCCAAGGTCGTGATCCTGGACCTCAACGACGACAAGGGCGTCAAGGTCGCCGGCGACATCGGCGGCACCTACATCCGGGCCGACGTCACCGAGGCCGAGCAGGTCATCGCCGGCATCGCTGCCGCCGAGGAGCTCGGCCCGCTGCGCACCGCCGTGGCTGCTGCCGGCATCGGCTGGGCCGCCCGCACCGTCGGCCGCGACGGGACCTATGAGTCCGCGTTCAACCTGGACGACTTCAAGAAGGTCATCAACGTCAACCTGATCGGCGTCTTCAACACGGTCCGCCTCGCGGCCACCGCGATGGGTCGGCTCGAGGCCGTCGACGCCGACGGCAGCAAGGGGGCCATCGTCACGCTCGCCTCGGTTGCCGCCTTCGACGGGCAGATCGGCCAGGCCGCGTACTCCGCCAGCAAGGGCGGCATCGTCGGGATGACGCTCCCGATCGCCCGCGACCTCGCCGCCGTCGGCGTCCGCATCAACTGCGTCGCCCCCGGCCTGATCGACACCCCGATCTACGGCGAGGGCCCCGCGTCGGAGGCGTTCAAGGACACCCTCAAGCGCGACGTCGTCTTCCCCAAACGTCTTGGCACCGCCGACGAGCTCGCCTCGATGATCGTCGAGCTGCTCACCAACACCTACGCCAACGGCGAGACGGTCCGGCTCGACGGCGCGGCCCGGCTCCAGCCCAAGTAGCCCTAGAACCAGTACGTCGCCGGCTCGTCCAGCGCCAGCGCGGCAAGCTGGCGGCCACACAAGGCGCCGACCACGGTGCCGGTGCCGCAGTACCCACCCGCAGCGAAGACGCCCTTGCGTACCTCTCCGAGGAACGGCAGGGCGTCTCGTGTGTAGCCCACCGACGCGGCCCACCGGTGCGTCACCTCTGCCGCCACGCCGAGCTCCTCCCGCAGGAACTGCGTGAGCCGCTCCTGGACCGTGCTCGACGGCTCCGTCGACGCGGTCTCCTCTTCGTCCCCGCCGACATCCCG
>JAYTHM010000131.1:0-18136 GCA_043732645.1 Frankiales bacterium | reverse complement strand
AGGTCTGGAAGTTCTTCGGCATGTCCGGGTAGAAGTAGTTCTTGCGCGCGAAACGGCACCAGGTCGCGATGTTGCAGTGCAGCGCCAGCCCGATCCGGATCGTGCTCTCGATGGCCGTCTCGTTCACCACCGGGAGCGCACCAGGCAGGCCGAGGCAGACCGGACAGGTCTGGGTGTTGGGCTCCGCGCCGAACTCGGTCGCGCAACCGCAGAACATCTTCGAGGCGGTACCGAGCTCGACATGGGTCTCGAGCCCGATGACCGGCTCGAACTCGGCAAGGGCCTCTGCATACGGAACGGCAGTGGTCACGCGGACTCCCAGTCCAAGCTCGGTACGGCGGGGGGCAGGGCGCTCTCGAGGGCACCGCCCACCTGGTAGAGGAGGTCCTCGCGCATCGTCGGGGCCATGACCTGCAGCCCCACCGGCAGACCCTCAGACAGGCCGGCGGGGAAGGATGCGGCCGGGCCGCCGTACAGGTTGGCAGGGATGCTACAGATGTCCTGTTTGTACATCGCAAGCGGGTCGTCGAGCTTTGCGCCGAGGGGGAACGCGACGGTCGGGCAGGTGGGTGCAACGAGGACGTCGACCTGCGACCAGGCGGCGGCAAAGTCGCGGCTGATGAGCGTCCTGACCTTCTGCGCCTGACCGTAGTAGGCGTCGTAGTAGCCGCTGGACAGCGCGTAGGTCCCCAGGATGATGCGGCGCTTGACCTCCGCGCCGAAGCCCTGGCCGCGGGTCAGCGCGGTGACCTCCTCGAGCGAGCGCTCGCCGTCGTCACCGACCCGCAAGCCGTAGCGGACCGCGTCGAAGCGAGCCAGGTTCGAGGACGCCTCGGCCGGCGCGATCAGGTAGTAGGCGGGCAGCGCATAGACGAAGTGCGGGCAGCTGACCTCGCTCACGACAGCGCCCGCCTCACGCAGCAGCGCAACGGCCTCCTTGAAGCGGGCCGTGACCCCGGGCTCATAGCCGTCGCCCTGCAGCTCCTTGACGACCCCGATCCGCAAGCCCTTCACCGATGCCTCGCGCGCGGCGGCCACGACCGGCGGGACGGGGGCGTTGATGGACGTGCTGTCGCGCGGGTCGTGCCCGGCGATCACCTCGTGCAGCAGCGCGGCATCCAGGACGGTCCGGGCGCAGGGCCCCGCCTGGTCCAACGAGCTCGAGAAGGCCACCAGGCCGTAGCGCGACACCCCGCCGTACGTCGGCTTCACACCGACGGTGCCCGTGACGCTGGCCGGCTGGCGGATCGACCCACCAGTATCGGTACCGATCGCCAGCGGAGCCTGGTAGGACGCCAGGGCAGCGGACGAGCCGCCACCGCTGCCGCCGGGGATCCGGGTGAGGTCCCACGGGTTGTGCGTCGGTCCGTAGGCGGAGTGCTCGGTGGAGGAGCCCATCGCGAACTCGTCCATGTTGGTCTTGCCCAGGATCACGATGCCTGCCGCCTTCAGGCGCGCGGTGACCGTCGCGTCGTAGGGCGGCCGCCAGCCCTCGAGGATCCTCGAGCCGACCGTGGTGGGGATGCCCTCCTGGCAGATCACGTCCTTGAGGGCCAGGGGCACGCCCGCGAGCGGGCCGGTGAGCTCGCCGGCGTCGACCCGGGCGGCCTGGGCGAGGGCGCCCTCGGCGTCGACGTGAAGAAAGGCATGGACCTTGCCGTCGACGGCGGCGATCCGGTCAAGGTGCGCCTGCGTCACCTCGACGGCGCTCGCGGCCCCGCTGGTGATCGCCTCGCGCGTTTCGCGTGCCGATAGGCGCGTCAGGTCCGTCATGTCTCGACGTCCAGGATCCGGGGCACGCGAAAGCGCCCCTCTTCGGCGGCCGGCGCACCGGACAGCGCCTGCTCGGGGGATAGGGACGGCATGACGACGTCGGGCCGGGTGACGTTCTCCAGCGGCACGGCGTGCGTGGTGGGCGGCACGTCGGAGGCGTCGGTGACCTCCGAGATCTGGGCCACGGCACCGAGGATCACGTCGAGCTGGCCGGCGAGCGCGTCGAGCTCGTTGTCGTCCAGCGCGAGGCGGGCGAGCCGCGCGAGGTACGCGACCTGCTCGCGGGTGATCTCAGGCATGCGTCTCCTCCGGTGCTGCTGCGGGTGCTACCGCTGGACCAGCTGCCAAGTCTAGGTAACGCGCGCACGACCCAAATCCACACGGTAGGACCGTGTCGATTTGACCGTCGCGAAACACGGCGGCAATCGGCGGCACCCACCATGTAGCCCATGGCCTACCTGCTGCGTGTCGTCCTCCCCGACCGCCCCGGCATGCTCGGAGCGGTCGCGACCGCGATCGGCGAGGCCGGAGGCGACATCGTCAGCCTCGACGTCGTCGAGCGCGGACCTGACGGCGCCGTCGACGACCTGCTCGTCCAGCTCCCCGCCGGCGGCCTCGCCGACGTCCTCATCACCTCAGCCCAGTCGGTGCCTGGGGTGATCGTCGAGTCGCTGCGGCCCTACTTGGGCGCCGACGACCTGCACCGCGATCTCGAGCTCGTCGACGAGCTCGCCGCGGCCCCCTCCGACGCCCTGCAGCTGCTCGTCGACCTCGCCCCGGGCGTGTTCCGCGCGGGCTGGGCGGTCGTCCTCGACGGCTCCGGCGTCCTCACCGCGAGCCCGGGCTCCCCGGAGCTGCCGGGGGTGAAGCTGTCCTGGATGCCGCTCGCGACCGCCCGGCGGATGGACACCAAGGAGGAGTGGGTACCTGAGCGCTGGGACACCCTCGGCACCGAGCTCGTCGCGGCTCCGGTCGGCTCCCCCGACCGGGTGATCCTCATCGGCCGTCCCGGTGGCCCTCGCTTCCGGGCCTCCGAGGTGCTCCGCCTCGCTCACCTGGCCGGCATCGCCGCGACGGTCACCGCCGCCGCTGTACCGGTTTAAGTCGGGCCGGTCAGGGGGTTCTCGTGGGCGCCTCGCTGTAGGCCGGCAACAGGCGCTGCTCCAGCCAGCCGGTGAGCTCGTCAACGGGCAGGGCGCGCGAGAGCCACCATCCCTGGGCGCGGTCGCAGCCCATGGCCGACAACCTGTCCCAGGTCGCCGCGTCCTCCACGCCCTCGGCGACGACCCGCATGCCGAGCCCGCGGGCGAGATCGATCACCGACGTCACGATCGCCAGGTCGCGCGGGTCGGTGTCCATCGCGGAGACGAACGAACGGTCCACCTTGATCTCGCTCACGGGCAGCGATCGCAGCTGGACGAGCGACGACCAGCCCGTACCGAAGTCGTCGAGCGACAGCGTCACACCGAGCGACTGCAGCCGCCGTAGCGTCTGCCGCGCCTTGGGTGAGTCGGTGAACAGGGAACCCTCGGTCACCTCGAGTTGCAGCGCCGAGGCCGGCAGCCGGTACGCCGACAGCCCCTCGACGACCCGGTCCACGAGCTGGTCGCCGCACAGGTCCTTCGCGGTGATGTTGACCGCGAGGCACAGGTCCCAGCCTCGGGCACGCCAGTCGCACAGCTGACGCATGGCCTCATTGAGCACCCAGCTGGTCAGCGGCACGATGAGGCCACTGCGCTCGGCCAGCGGGATGAACTCGTCCGGCTGCACGAGCCCGCGCTCCGGGTGCCGCCAGCGGACCAGGGCTTCCACGCCCACGACGCGGGTCGTCGCGAGCTCCGCCTTAGGCTGGTAGTACAGCTCGAGCTCGCCGGCCTCGATTGCCCGGCGCAGCTCGCCGAGCAACGCCAGCCTATTGGGGGAGTTCTGGTCGCGGACGGCCTCGTAGGTCTCGACCTCGCCGGATTCCTTCGACAGGTACATCGCGACGTCGGCGTGCTGTAGCAGCTCGTCGATGTCCTTGCCGTGGTCCGGGGACACCGCCACGCCGGCCGAGGCAGCGACGTCCACCAGGAGGCCACCCAGGCCAAACGGCTCGGCGAGCGCGGCCCGGGCGCGCTGCGCTGCCGACGTGGCCTCCTCGCGGTCCGCCCCAGGCAGCAACAGCGCGAACTCGTCCCCACCGAGCCGCGCCACCGTGTCTCCGGGCCGCAGGCTCGACTCGAGCCGGTGTGCCACGACGGCAAGGAGCTGGTCGCCGACGTGGTGGCCCAGGGTGTCGTTGACCTCCTTGAAGCGGTCGAGGTCGAGCAGCACCAGCGCGACCGGCCCGGACGCCATCGCCGCGTCGGCGCGCTCACGCAGGCGTTTGCGGTTGGCGAGCCCGGTGAGGGGGTCCAACAGAGCCAGCTGCTCGTTCTTCAACGCCGTCGAGCCGACGGCATAGACGGCCATCAGGGACGGCACGAGCAGCGGTACGAAGGCAGGCCCGGCCTCGATGGACAGCGCCACCAGCGGGGCCAGGGCGAACTGGGCTCCGTTGGTCAGCAGTTCGTACGCGAGCTCCGGCCGCAACGTCTCCCAGAGCCCCTCCCCTGCCTTCAAGGAGATGGCCCGGGCCACCAGCACCTCGTTCACGACGAAGTAGGTCGCCGCGCCGGCGAGCGCCGGCAGCAGGTCGCCGCCGTCGAGGTTGAGCGGGTGGGCGAGGCTCGCATGGTGGCCGAGCAGCCGCATGACCCCCCAGGCAGCCGACCACGACAGCGCGAACATCCCGGCGTTGAAGCCGATCCGCCAGACCGCCTTGCGCTTGATCCCGTCGCTGACGACCACCGCGAGGGTCTGCAGGGTCAAGGCGAGCGGTAGGTCATAGCGCAGCAGGATCGCGAACACGAACGCCGTCGACAGGGCAACACCGTTGGAGTCGCGTGCACCAGCGGTGAACAGCGGCCGAAACTCGCTCAGGAGCAGCAGACCGCAGGCCAGGAAGCAGGCAGCGCCCAGGGTTGGGACGCCGATCGCCACGTTCCCGCGATAGACCACGACGGCCACGACCAGCAGGCCACCGAGCCCGACCGCCGCGATGTAGCTCTCGAACAGGACCATTTGCGGGGCCGCCATCACGTTGCGCGGGTCCCTCGGTGTCGCCTTGCCGCCCACGCGCCTGTCGCCCCCCAGCTCCGCGCGTTTCGCGCGTCGTGGAACAATCTTCGGCAAGTTTGCCCTGCTCATGAGTGACCCGTTCGGCCTAGTGGCATGTCGCCTCTCATTTGATGGTTATGTGTGGTCCGATACGTGACCGGAGGGAGTTGACGGGGTGCCGCGTCCAAAGGAGTTCATGGTCTGCTTGAAGGCGAGTGACCGTGCGAAGTTGACCAAGCTGGTGTCGTCTGGGCGTCATCCTGCCCGGATGATCACGCGTGCCAGGGTGTTGCTGGCCTTGGACGAGTCACAAGGGCCGGCGCCTGATCGTCATCAGGTGGCGGAGCGGCTTGGGACGTCGCAGAGCACGGTCTATCTGGTCGCGAAGGCGTTCACGACTCATGCGGGTCGGGTCGAGGACGTGGTCGCGCGTAAGAAGCGCGAGACGCCGCCGGTGGAGCCGAAGGTGACCGGTGGTGTCCAGGCCCGGGTGATCGCGTTGGCGTGTAGTCAGCCGCCGGAGGGTCATCAGCGGTGGACCCTGCGGCTGCTGGAGAAACACGTGGTCCTGACTGAGGGGATACCGCCGATGGATCACTCCACGATCGGGAGGGTCCTCAAAAGGGGGCGCTTTAGCCTCACCTGAAGGCGTGCTGGACGATCCCGCCGCACGCTAATGCGCTGTTCGTCGCGGCGATGGAAGACGTGCTCGGGGTGTACGAGAGGGCCTACGACGCTGCCTTCCCGGTCGTCGTCATGGACGAGAAGCCCCTGCAGCTGCTCGCCATCGCCCGACCCGGCACACCGGCCAAGCCGGGGCAAGTGGCCCGCGAAGACTGCGAATACGTCCGCCACGGCACCTGCTCGATCTTGATCTGGGCCGAACCCCTGCGGGGGTGGCGCCGTGCCTACGCCGAACCCACCCGAACCCGCATCGACAGGGCCCACGGCGTCGAGCAGCTGCTCACTGTCGACTACCCGGACGCGACGAAGGTCGTGCTGGTGATGGACAACCTCAACACCCACTCGATCGCCTCGCTCTACCAAGGCTTCGGACCCGAGAAGGCCTACGCGCTGGCCAGCCGGCTGGAAATCCACCACACCCCCAAGCACGGCAGCTAGCTCAACATCGCCGAGATCGAGCTGTCCTGCCTGACCAAGCAATGCCTTAGAAGACGCATCGCCGGCCTCGCCGTCCTCAACAGCGAACTCACCGCCTGGACCCGCGCCACCAACGCCGACCAGCGCCAAGTCGACTGGCGATTCACCACCCGCGACGCCCGCATCAAACTCCGACTCCTATACCCAGTGCTTTAAGAGCGACGGCCTACTAGTCGTGGACGAGTCAGCAAAGTATGACCCGGTCGGTCAGGCCTCGACGACCGTCGCGAGCTCCCGGGCCGCGTCGGGACCGTCTGACAGCAGCACCACGAACCCGGCGTCATTGAGCACCGGCACCCCGAGCTTGACGGCCTTGTCGTACTTGCTCTGGCCCGGCTCTGCCCCCACCACCACGAAGTCGGTCTTCTTCGAGACGCTCCCGGTGACCTTGCCGCCCCGCCCCTGCACCGCCTCGGTCGCACCATCTCTGCTGTAAGACGCCAAGGTGCCCGTCACGACCACCGTGACGCCTTCGAGCGGCCGAGGGCCCTCGTCTGCGCCCTCGTCCTGCATCCGGACACCGGCGACAGCCCATTTGCGGACGATCTCACGGTGCCAGTCGACCTCGAACCACTCTGTGATGGCTCGCGCGATGGTCGGGCCGACGCCGTCGACCGCGGCGAGCTCCTGCTCGGGAGCGCCAGCGATCCGATCAAGGTCGCGGAAGGCCCTTGCCAGCTCCCTGGCAGCGGTCGGGCCGACATGCCGGATGCTCAGGCTGACGATCACCCGCCAGAGCGGCTGCTGCCGGGCAACGTCGAGGTTGGCGAGCAGGTTCGCGCCGTTGGCGCTCAGCGACCCGTCCCTGTTCTGGAAGAACGGGCTCTGCAGGAGGCTGTCGACGTCCAGACCGAAGATGTCGCCCTCGTCCTGGACCACGTGGTCGCTGAGCAGGGCGTCGGCGGCTTTCCAGCCGAGGCCCTCGATGTCGAAGCCGCCGCGGCCCGACATCGCGAAAAGGCGCTCCCGCAGCTGGCTCGGACAGGACCGGCTGTTGGGGCAGCGCAGGTCGACGTCGCCCTCCTTGGCCGGCCGCAACGGCGTCCCGCACGAGCGGCACTCGGTCGGCATGACCCACTCGGGGCGGGCGTCGTGCTGCTCGTCGCGGACCGGCCCGAGAACCTCCGGGATCACGTCACCGGCCCGCCGGACGAAGACCAGGTCACCGATGCGGACGTCCTTGCGGGCCACCTCGGTGGCGTTGTGCAGCGTGGCCATTCCGACCATCACCCCACCGACGTGCACCGGCTCGAGCACGGCGAACGGCGTCGCCCGGCCGGTCCGGCCGGTGTTGACCTCTATCCCAAGCAGCCGAGTCGTCGCCTCCTCCGGCGGGTACTTGTGCGCGATCGCCCACCGGGGCGCCTTGCTGGTCGCCCCGAGCCGGCGCTGCATCGCGATCTGGTCGACCTTCACGACGACGCCGTCGATGTCGTGCTCGATGTCGTGCCGGTGCTCGCCCCATCTGGCGATGTAGCCCAGCACCCCGTCGAGGTCGTCGAAGACCTCGAACTGCCCCGCGATCGGCAGGCCCCACCGCTCCAGCTGCAGGTAGGCCTCCGACTGCGACGGCGGGTCCCACCCCTGTCTCGCGCCGATCCCGTGCAGCGTCAGTGACAGGGGGCGGCTCGCGGTGACCCTCGGGTCCTTCTGCCGCAGGCTGCCCGCTGCGGCGTTGCGCGGGTTGGCGAACGGCGCCTTGCCCTGCTCGACGAGGCGCTCGTTGACCGCCGCGAAGTCCGCCGTGGCCATGAAGACCTCCCCCCGGACCTCCAGGAGCGCCGGCACGTCGTCGCCGGTCAGCCGCTCCGGGACCTGCCGCAGGGTGCGGACGTTCGGCGTGATGTCCTCCCCCTGGCGCCCGTCGCCGCGCGTCGCCCCCCTCACCAACCGGCCCTCCCGGTAGACGATCGCCACCGCGAGGCCGTCGATCTTCAGCTCGCACAGGTAACGGGCCGCGCTGACCTCCTTGGCCTGCCGGGCCGCCCACGCCTGCAGCTCCTCGGCCGTGAAGACGTTGTCGAGGCTCATCAGCCGCTCGAGGTGCTCGACCGTCGTGAAGTCCGTGGAGAACCGCTCGTTGACCTTCTGCGTCGGGCTGTCCGGTGTCACCAGCGACGGGTGCTGCGCCTCCAGCGCGACGAGCTCATGGACGATCGCGTCGTAGTCGGCATCGGCAGCGCTCGGCTGGTTCAGGACGTAGTAGCGAAAGGCCAGGTCCTCTACCGTCTGGGCCAGCTCGGCGTGCCGCTCGCGGGCCCCGACCGGCATCCCGTCGACCACTGCCTGGCCCACGGCACCGTCCACTGGCCCCTCTGCAGCTTCGCCCGGCCGCCCCTGCGTCATGCCGTCGCTCACTGCTCCTCCTCCGCCACCGCCGCTGCCGCCTCCACGCACCGCTTCGTGGTCGCCTTCGCCTGATCCCACGTCGAACCCGCCAGCCCGCAGGCCGGAGTCAGCGTCACATCCGCGAAGCCCACACGATCGCGCAGCCGTCCGACATTCCTGACCACGTCGGCCACCGTGCATAGTGGCCGGTTCGTCGGGAGCACCCCCAGCAGCAGGCCGGTCCCTTGCTCGAGGGCCACCCCCAGCGCGTCGTCATCACGCCCGTCGAGCATCGCCAGGTCCACGCTGATCGCCCCCGCCTCAGCCAGCAGGGACACCGGCGGTCGCGCAGCGCAGCAGTGGAGGACGGTGTGCTCACGCTGCTCGACAGCGGCCAGCACGGTCCTGAGCCGCTCCCGGGCCACCTGCGGGTCGGGCGCCCGCAGCGTCCCGAACCCGCTCGCCGTCGGGATCCGCGCCTGCAGCACGTTCGGCAGGGCCGGCTCGTCGAGCTGCAACGCGACCGTCGTGCCGGGAAAGCGCCGTTGTACGTCGTCGACGTGCAGCCGCAAGCCCTCCGCCAGGCTCGCGGCGAGGTCGATCACCGCGCCGTGGTCCGACAGCAGCTTGGCGCCGCGGTGCAGCTCGAGCATCGCGGCGAGCGTCCAGGGGCCGGTGGCCTGGACCTTGAGGACCGCCGGCGCAGTGTCACCAACGGCCTCCTGGAAGGCGTCGAGGTCGCGGCGGAGCAGGTCCTTGGCCGTGCGTCCCTGGCGACTCGCGCGCGGCGTGATCCGCCAGCCGGTGGGCTGGACGTCCACGTGCAGGTCGGCGAGGAACACCGCACCGCGACCGGCCAGGTCGGCGTGCCAACCCCTGCCGGGGAGCTCCGGGAGGTACGGGATCGACAGCTCGTCGAGCACCATCCGGGCAGCCTCGTCGAAGTCCTCACCGGGCAACGAACCGACGCCGGTGGCGCTACCCGTGCGCCACAACCGCACCGGTCGAAAGTCCGGTGCGGTCCCGTTGGTTCCGGTGACATCCCCGGGCGGATCAGCGTCCGTGTCCGTCACCCCCTACGCAAGCAAGCGGCCTTCGTCGCCTTCGCCGGGGCAGCCTTGGCCGGGGCTGGCTTGGGCGCCTGCAACCAGGCCAGGTCGGCCTCCGGCGCAGCGATCACGTCGGCCCTGGACGCGGTCGCACTCCGTACCGTGAGGCCGAACTGCTGGATGACCTCGAGGCGGGTCAGCTGCTCGTCGTCGGCCATGCTGCCACCCTATCGGCCGCCCTCCCCCACAGACCCGACCTGTCTCGCCCTTCGTGGGGCTCGCCGACCACTGCGCTGACGCGCGACCAACCTCGCCGATCTTCGTCACCTTGTCGCCGGGTCCCGGCGCGTCGCCGGGCGTTTCCGACAGCGTCCGTCCGGGCCGTGTCGGACGGCGAGCTGCTGATGATGTTGGAAGCGACCGCGGGACAGCGACGTCAGCGGTGGGCAGAGACCAAGGTCGCAGAGCCGAGGACGGTGGGCCCGTCGTACAGGACGGCGGTCTGGCCGGGAGCGATCCCGCGGGCCGGGGTGTCCAAAGCCAGCTGCCACCCACCGGCGGGCCCAGAGGCGGCAGTCACAACGCAGTCGTGGACCATGCCGTGCGCCCGAAGCTGGACGGAGCAGCGAAGCGGGAGCGGCCGCGGGCTGGACCAGACGGGCGGGCCGGTCACGAGGGAGCGGACGTCGAGGGCCTCGGCGGGCCCGACGGTGACGGTACGCGCGACGGTCGAGACCGACAGAACGTAGCGCGGCCGGCCGTCGCCGGCCGGGACCGTCAGCGCGAGGCCGCGGCGCTGGCCGACGGTGAACCCGTATGCCCCGTCGTGCACCCCGACGACCGCGCCGGTGAGGGCGTCGACGACCGGACCCGGGGCCGACCCCAGGGCTGACCGCAGGAACCTGGCGGTGTCCCCGTCGGCGATGAAGCAGATGTCGTACGAGTCGACCTTGTCGGCGACTCCGAGCCCCCGCTCGCGGGCGAGCGAGCGGACCTCGTCCTTGCGCAGGCCCCCGAGGGGCAACACGGTCGCGGCGAGCTGCTCGGGGGTGAGGACTGCCAGGACGTAGCTTTGGTCCTTGGCCTCGTCGACGGACCGCGACAGGACGCCGTCGGACAGCGCCGCGTGGTGACCCGTGACGACCCCGTCGAAGCCGAGGGCCAGGGCCCGGTCGAGGACGGCCGTGAACTTGATCTTCTCGTTGCAGCGCAGGCAGGGGTTGGGGGTGCGGCCGGCGGCGTACTCGGCGACGAAGTCGTCGATGACGTCCGCGCGGAACTGCTCGGCGAGGTCCCAGACGTAAAACGGGATCTCGAGCACGTCGGCGACCCGGCCCGCGTCGCGGGCGTCCTCCCGCGAGCAGCACCCGCGCGAGCCCGAGCGGAGCGCCGCAGGTGAGGACGACAAGGCCAGGTGTACGCCGGTGACGTCGTGCCCGGCGTCGACCGCGAGGGCGGCGGCCACGGCACTGTCGACGCCACCAGACAGGGCAGCGAGCAGCCTCACCGGACCGGCACCCGCCGGGCCCGGTCGACTACCGAGGGCAGGGCCTCGAGCAGGGCGTCGACGTCGTCGACGGTGGAGCTGTGGCCGAGGGAGAACCGCAGCGAGCTGCGCGCGATCTCCGGGTCCTGCCCCATCGCGACGAGCACGTGCGACGGGCGGGCCACCCCGGACGAGCACGCCGAGCCGGTGGAGACCTCGACGCCGCGCGCGTCGAGCAGCAGCAGCAGGGAGTCGCCCTCGCAGCCGGGGAAGGAGAAGTGGGCGTTGCCGGGCAGACGGTCGACCGGGTCACCGTTGTAGACCGCGTCCGGAACGGCGGCCCGGACCCGGCGTACGAGCTCATCCCGGAGCGCGGCCAGGTTGCGGGCCACGACGGGCTGACGCTCGACGGCCAGCGTCGCGGCGGCGGCGAGGCCGGCGACGGCGGGAGTGTCGAAGGTGCCGGAGCGCACGTCCCGCTCCTGACCGCCGCCGTGCAGCAACGGGGTGCAGGCGACGTCGCGACCGAGCAGCAGCGCACCAGCCCCAAGGGGACCACCGAACTTGTGTCCGGTGAGGGTCAGTGCGTCGACGCCGGACGACGCGAAGTCGACGGGGAGCTGCCCGACGGCCTGGACGGCGTCGGTGTGGAACGGCACCCCGAACCGGTGGGCGACCTCGGCGAGGGCGACGACGGGCTGCACCGTGCCGACCTCGTTGTTGGCCCACATCACCGTCACCAGTGCAACGTCGTCGCCGAGTGCGGCCTCGAGGACCTCGGGGTGGACCCGCCCGAGCGCGTCAGCCTCCAGCCAGGTCACCTCGGCGCCCTCGTGCGCGACCAGCCACTCGACCGCGTCGAGGACGGCGTGGTGCTCGACGGCGGAGGCCAGGACCCGACGGCGCGCCGCATCACCATCCTGGCGAGCCCAGAAGATCCCCTTGACCGCGAGGTTGTCGCTCTCGGTCCCGCCACCGGTGAACAGCACTTCCGACGGCCTCGCACCCAACGCTGCGGCGAGCGCCTCGCGGGACTCCTCGACGGTACGACGGGCCTGTCGGCCGGCCGCGTGCAGCGAGGACGCGTTGCCTGGCTGGGCCATCACCGCGGCCACAGCAGCCACCGCCTCGGGGAGCATCGGCGTGGATGCCGCATGATCGAAGTACACCACGATTGCAAGCCTAGCCCGGGCTGGCGTCACGCACCTGTGACGGCCTCAAGACGGACTCCTCAGAGTCGGCTGTGCAGGCGTCGTGCGAGCCGGTCCTGATCGGGCAGGGTCCTGGCGTCGTCGATGACCACCTGGGTCGGCAGCAGCCTCGCCGTGGCACGCAGGTCGTTGACGACCGCGACCGTCACGTCGCTGGAGTCGATGTCACCGCGGGGCGCGACGTAGCACCACCACGGTCGACCTCGGTCCCAGGACATGGTGCGAGTCAAGGAGCGCGCGTGCAAGGCTTCGACCATGACCCGATGGACTCCCGCTGACTTGCCCGACCAGACCGGCCGCACAGCCCTGGTGACGGGGGCCAACTCCGGCCTGGGGTTCCATACCAGCCTCGAGCTGGCCCGGAAGGGGGCCCGCGTGCTGATGGCCTGCCGCAACCCGACGAAGGCGCAGGACGCCGTCGGCCGGATTCGGCTGGCCGTACCGAACGCCGGGGTGGAGCTGGTCGACCTCGACCTTGCGTCGCTGACCTCGATCGAGACGGCCGCGGCCGACGTTGCAGGACGTGTCGCGTCCCTGGACCTGCTCGTCAACAACGCCGGCGTCATGGCCATCTCCCAGGGCACCACGGCCGACGGCTTCGAAAAGCAGCTCGGCACCAACCATCTCGGCCACTTCGCCCTCACCGGCCGGCTGCTCCCACTGCTGCTCAAGGCCCCCGCGGCCCGGGTCATCACCGTCTCCAGCGGCGCGCACAAAATCGGCCGGATGGACTTCGAGGACCTGATGGGTACCGGCGGGTACCACCGCTGGCGGGCCTACGGTCAGAGCAAGCTGGCCAACCTGCTGTTCACGGCCGAACTCGACCGGCGGGCCGGCGGGCAGCTCCTGGCTGCTGCCGCGCACCCCGGCTACGCCGCCACAGAGCTTCAGATGGGCCTGGGCCAGCCGGTCGTCGAGGCCCTGATGAAGATTGGCAACAAGGTCATCGCTCAGAGCGACGCGCAGGGTGCCTGGCCCTCCCTCTATGCAGCCACCGCCCCCGACGTCAAGGGCGATGGCTACTTCGGCCCGCACCTGCTTGAGCTGCGCGGCAACCCGGTCCGCGTCGGCCGCTCGAAGCAGGCCAGCAGCCTCCCGGACGCGGCCCGGCTCTGGGAGGTCTCGGCCGAGCTCACGGGCGTCAACTACAGCTTCTGACCCCTTCCAGCCCCGGCGCACCAACCCTCGTACACCGGAAACTGGCCACCCTGACAAACGAGGGACCCGGCTACCGCCGTGCGCCGGGGGGATCAGCCCTTGCGGGAGGTGATCTGCGCGGTGAGGGCGGGGACCACCGTGTTCAGGTCGCCAACCAAGCCGAAGTCGGCCAGCTCGAAGATGGGGGCCTCGGGATCTTTGTTGATGGCCACGATCGTCTTCGACGTCTGCATGCCGGCGCGGTGCTGGATCGCCCCGGAGATGCCAGCCGCGATGTACAACTGGGGCGACACGGTGCGACCGGTCTGACCTACCTGGTTTTGGTGGGGGTACCAGCCGGCGTCGGTCGCGGCGCGGGAGGCACCGACCGCTGCACCGAGGGAGTCCGCGAGGGCCTCGATGATCGAGAAGTTCTCCGGGGAGCCGACGCCGCGTCCACCGGAGACGACGATGGACGCTTCACCGAGGTCGGGGCGACCGCCCTTGGCCTCGACAACCCGCTCTGTGACGGCGGCGGCCTTGTCGGCTGCGCTGAAGGAGGCGGTGACCTGCTCGACCGTGCCGGCAGCCGGCGCTTCCGAGGGGGCGGTGGAGTTGGCGCGGACGGCGATGACGGGAACACCGGTGCTGACGCGCGACTTCACGACGACGGAGCCACCGAAGATCGGCTGCTCCGCGACGAAGTCAGCCGTGACGCCGACGGCGTCGGTGATCAGACCGCCACCGGTCTTGATGGCGACCCGCGCCGCGACCTCCTTGCCCTCGGCGTTGGCCGGGACAAGGACAGCGACAGGGGCCTTGTCTGTGACGAGCTGCGCGAGGACCGCCGCCTTCGGAGCGACGAGGAAACCCTCGAGCTCCTCGGCCTCGCAGACGTAGATCTTGGCCGCGCCGTAGGCGGCACACCTCTCAACGGCTCCGGCGGCGCCCTTGCCGAGCACGACCGCAGAGGGCTCGCCCAGCGTGCGGGCGAGGGTCAGCAGCTCGTAGGAGACCTTCTTGGGAGCACCGTCGACGTGGTCGACGAGCACGAGTACCTCAGCCATGAATTCCAGCCCCTCTAGATGAACTTCTGCGACGCGAGGAACTCGACGATCTTCGCGCCGCCGTCACCCTCATCCTTGACGACCTGACCCGCCTGACGCGGCGGCTTGTTGCTGAACTCGACGACCTGGCTCGGTGCGCTGGCGAGGCCGACCAGCGCGAGGTCGAGCTGCGCATCGCCGGCCGACAGGGTCGACAGCGGCTTGTTCTTGGCGGCCATGATCCCCTTGAAGGAGGGGTAGCGCGGCTCGTTGATCTTCTCGACGACGCTGATGATCGCGGGCAACGAGGCGGAGACCACGGAGTAGCCATCATCGGTCTGCCGCTCGATCGTGATACTGCCCTCGGACGCAGTGACCTTGCGGGCACCGGTCAGTTGTGGCTGGCCGAGGCGCTCGGACAGCAGTGCGCCCATAATAGCCATCCGAGAGTCGGTGGCCTCGGAGCCGGAGATGACTAAGTCGTACTCGAGCGTCTCGAGCACCTTGGCCAGCGCGTAGGAGGTTTGCACCGCGTCGCTGCCCTTGAGGGCGTCGTCGTTGAGGTGAACGGCCTTGTCGGCGCCCATCGACAGCGCCTTGCGGATGGTCTCGACCGACCGGTCTGGGCCCATCGTCAAGATCGTGACCTCGCCGCCCTGGGCCTCCTTGATGCGAAGGGCCTCCTCCACGGCGTACTCGTCGATCTCGTTCATGACGACGTCGACGGACGCGCGGTCCAGCGTCTTGTCGGAGTCCTTGAGCTTGCGTTCGGCCCAGGTGTCAGGCACCTGCTTCACCAATACGACGATGTTCATGCTCGGCGCCGACCTCCACAATCTGGACAGGGTTGCTTTGTGCCGTGGCGAGAACCACGGTCGCTCTCTTGCTCTAACAATTAGGTCCACAGCCTCGGCCGGCAACCCGGGACTCGCGGCCCGTGCCTGTTAGCCAAGTGTTACCCGCTGGTAGCAGCCTCGCAAACTCCAGCACCACCGCGCAGACGTGACGTGCGCCACGCAACGTCCATGGTGGGGGAGGTCAGCGGCCGGTGAAGGTCGCCTTCCCGGGGCCGTTCTCGACGAAGCTGCGCATGCCGGTCTTCTGGTCGTCGGTGGCGAACAGCCCCGCGAACAGCGCCGACTCGAGCCGTAGACCGGCGTCGAGGTCGAGCTCGAGGCCGTCGTCGATGGCCTGCTTGGCGGCCCGGAGCGCGATCGCGGGTCCCGCGGCCCACTGCGAGGCCATCTCGACCGCGGCGGTGTAGACGTCGGCGTCCGGCACGACGAGGTCGGCGATCCCGAGGGCAAGCGCCTCGGCGGACTGCACGAAGCGTCCGGTGTAGACCATCCCCTTCGCCTTGGCCGGACCGACGAGACGGGTCAGGCGCTGCGTGCCGCCGGCGCCCGGGATGACACCCAGCAGGATCTCGGGCACCCCAACCTGCGCCCGCTCCCCCAGCACCCGGAAGTCGGCCGTGAGGGCGAGCTCGAAGCCACCGCCGAGGGCGAATCCGGTGACGGCCGCGATCACGGGCTTGGGCAGCCGAGCGACGAGCTTGAAGACCTCCTGCAGCTCTGTCCCCCACGCAGCCATACCCGCGTAGGACAGGCCCTCCATCTCGTTGATGTCGGCTCCGGCCGCGAAGACGCGCTCGCCGCCGTACAGGATCACAGCGTGGATGTCGTCGCGGGAGCCGGCCGCAAGGGCTACCTCGCGCAGCTCGGCCTGGAGCTGGCTGTTGATCGCATTCATCTTCGGACGGTCGAGGCGGATCGTCCCGATAGCGCCGTCGACCTCGAGCCGGACGAACTCGCCCATGTGCCACGTCCTTTCGCAGGACCCCTCACTGGGGTCGGCCTGGACCTTAGTCTCGTCCCCGTGTTCCGGGACTCGCGAGGTGTGGTGCACACCGTCAGCTCAGCCGACCCCCTCGACGACCTTCCGCACGCCGCGTCCGCCGTCCTGGCCAGAACGCTGCTGGCCCCCGTACACGGCGACCTGGGCGGCGCCCTCGAGCGCTGCGAGTCCGTGCGCCAGTTGCTCGACCGCTGGCAGGACGCGTTCTTCGCGGCGCTCCCCCTCCACATCGACGTCGAAGAAGAGGCCCGGTGGGCGGCTGAGGCAGGCCTGTCCATGACCGAGGTCGAGGGTGACTGGGAGGACGACGACTGGCAGGACAACGACGAGGACGACCCCGCCGAGAGCCCCGGGCAGCTGGGGCTGGACCAGATCGAGCTGACCGAGCTCAGCCCGCTGGACGACGAGCACCCTGACCTGCTCGAGCTGGGGCTGCCTCCCGAAGGCGCACCTCTCGACGACGAGGTCGTCGCCGAGCTCGAGGTGGCGCTCGTCCTGCTACCCGTCCGGGTTCGCCTGGAGGCGCTCGTCGCCGCTGCCGCCCTCGTCGACGAGTGGGCCGACCTGCTCGCCGACCACGAAAAGTGCCTCGGTCACCTGCTGCTGGCCCACGGCCTGACGCCGGCCTCGATCCGATCCCACGAGGACCTGGCCGACCAGCACGCGACCGCGCACGCAGGAGCCCCAGGCCACGTGGCGCCGGAGGCGGTATGAGCGACTCCCGCCAGACTCAGGGCCACCAGACTCAGGGCCGTCCGCCGGGTGCCGGAGCAGCAAACCGCTGGTCAGCTAGTGCCTGGCGCGCAGCCCTTGCCCGAGCGAGGGCGCCTGAGGCCGCCGCCAGCTCAAGGGCGGCCTCGAGCCAGGCCAGCCGCTGCTCGGGCGAGGCCGTCGCCACGGCGCGCGCGCAGGCCTTCCGGGCCCCATCGAAGCTGGCCGCAGACCAGTCGTCCTGAGGCAGCACCTCAAAGGTCACTGCTATGTCCCTCTTGCTTCGCGCCGAGAAGCTCCCGCAGGGCGGCCACATCGGACAGGTCCTGAGGACGCCCCGCGGCCTGCTTCATCGCGATCAGGTGCGGGATGGACGCCACGGGCACGGCAAGACCGCCCACCCGAACTGTTGCCGCATCGCGCACGAGCTCTTCCCATGGGAGGGGGTAGGCCGCGAAGACGTCGACCTCACGCAGCAGGTCGGCCGGGTCGTAGAACGAGAGCACCTGCAGCTTGCGCTGATCCACCCACCCGCGACGGACCTCCGGGTTCGCAAAGCATGAGCATTGACAGGGATTCTGGGAAGCAACCCCAGCCAGAGCAGCGCGTCGATGGCTGCCGTCGCGGGCGCGACCGCCAAGTCGATGACCAGGTCCAGGTCGACAGTCATCCGGGCGTGCCCCCGGAGAACGACGGCAACGCCACCATCGACGACATACCGCACTGCGGCTGCGTCAAGTGCGGAGAACACGTCGTCGTACAGGGTCAATGTGCTTCCTCCCTTGCAGCGAAATGAAGCCTCTCACGCAGTCGGACGCGGGACTCGTAGGCTCCGGGAGTGACCGAGCGCCCCTGGCCAGGACGACCCTTCCCCCTCGGAGCCCACTGGGACGGCGAGGGCACCAACGTCGCGCTGTTCACGCAAGGAGCGGAGGCCGTCGACGTCTGCCTGTTCGACGAGGCCGGCAGCGAGACCCGCATCCCGCTGGAGGAGTCGACCTACCACGTGTGGCATGGCTACCTGCCGCACGTCAGTCCCGGGCAGCGCTACGGCTTCCGGGTGGACGGCCCGTTCAACCCGGCCCTCGGGCAGCGGTTCAACCCGAGCAAGCTGCTCGTCGACCCCTATGCCCGCGCGATCGACGGCCAGTTCTGCCTCGACGGCGCGGTGTTCGGGTCGGTTCTTGGCCGTGACGAGATCCAGCAGCACCAGGACAGTGCACCCTTCGTGCCACT
>JAYTHM010000130.1:0-18139 GCA_043732645.1 Frankiales bacterium | reverse complement strand
GGGGCTTACTTTGCCCTGACCAAGCCACGGATCATCGAGCTGCTGCTCATCACGACGATCCCGACGATGATCCTGGCTGCCCGCGGCTGGCCGGGATGGGGCCTGACCGCTGTCACACTCGTCGGCGGCTCGCTCGCGGCGGGCAGCGCCAACGCGCTGAACTGCTGGTGGGACCGCGACATCGACGTGATGATGAACCGCACCTCGCGTCGCCCGCTTGCGCAGCACACGGTGACTCCCAACGCTGCGCTCCTGTTCGGAGTCGTGCTGGGCCTGCTCGCGACCGTCGAGCTGGCACTGACGACCAACCTGCTGTCGGCGCTGCTGGCGGACGCGGCGATCGCGTTCTACGTCGGCGTCTACACGATGGTCCTCAAGCGGCGCACGTCGCAGAACATCGTCTGGGGTGGCGCGGCCGGCTGCATGCCCGTGCTGATCGGCTGGTCCGCGGTGACCGACAGCCTGTCGTGGGCGGCCGTGGTGCTGTTCGCGGTGATCTTCTTCTGGACGCCGCCGCACTTCTGGGCCCTCGCCATGAAGTTCAAGGACGACTACGCCCGGGCCGACGTGCCGATGCTGCCCGTCGTCGCGACCCCGCAGGTCGTCGCCCGCCGCATGGTGTCCTACTCGTGGGCCATGGTCGCGACGTCCGCGCTGCTCGCCTTCGACGGCTCCGGAGCGGTCTACGCGGTCTCCGCCGTCGTGCTCGGCGCGGTGTTCCTGCGCGAGGTGCATGCGCTTGAGGCCAAGGTGCGCGGTGGTGCGGCTTACAACCCGATGCGGCTGTTTCACTGGTCCATCACCTATCTGGCGCTGCTGTTCCTGGCCGTGGCCGTCGACCAGCTGGTCTAGCCGCGTGAGCCGGACCTGCATCGCGCTCGCCACCTGCACGGCCTGGCCCGAGCTCGACGCGGACGGTCCCGATGTGCTCGCCGCCCTCGCCGCGGAGGGTCTGGACGCCGACCTTGTCGCGTGGGACGACCCGACCGCTGACTGGGCGGCGTACCCGCTGGTGGTGATCCGGACGACGTGGGACTACTGGGACCGGCACGCGCAGTTCCTCACCTGGACGCGCAGCGTGCCGCACCTGGTCCACAGCGCCGACGTCGTCGCGTGGAACACCGACAAGGCCTACCTGCGGCGCCTGGAGGCAGCTGGCATCCCCGTCGTCCCGACAATCTGGGTCGCGTCGGGGGAGGACTTCGCTCCTCCTGACCACCCGTTCGTCGTGAAGCCCAGCGTGTCGGCGGGCGCCCGCGACACAGCCGCGTACGACGGTGGCGACAGCTCCGCGAACGCGCACGTCGCCCGACTGCACGCGGCCGGCAAGACGGTCATGGTGCAGCCGTATGTCGACGCGGTCGACAGCGAAGGTGAGACGGCGGTCCTGGTCTTTGACGGGGTCGTGTCGCACGGAGCCCGTAAGCCGGCGGTCCTGACCCTCGGCGAGGGACAGGCGGCCCTCGGGAGCTGGTCGATGCAGGCGTGCACACCGTCGGCCGAGGAGCGAGCGCTCGCGCTGCGGGTCGTCGAGGTCGCGTCGTCGTGGGGCGAGGACCTGCTCTACGCCCGGGTCGACCTGCTGCCAGGCCCGCTGGTGATCGAGCTCGAGGTCACCGAGCCGTCGCTGTATCTCACGCTCGCACCGGGATCTGCTCCGCGGTTCGCTGCCGCGGTGGCACGTCGGCTCGCGTCCTCGTCGTCAGGTGCAGCCACACCGCGGTCGTGAAGACCAGCGCGGACCCGAGCACGTGCAGGACGACCAGCACGGGCGGCACGCCGGTGAAGTACTGCCAGTAGCCCAGGGCGCCCTGCGCGACGACCAGCCCAAGCAGGACCAGGCCCCACCGCCTGTACGGCGTGCTCCACGCCACGAGCACCGTCGCGAGCACGAGTCCGACGAGCAGGTACACCCCGTCCGCGTGCAGCTGCGTGACGTCCCGGGGGTTGAAGGGCAGCCGGGCGACCTTCGGGTCACCGGCATGCGGGCCGGTGCCGGTGACCAAGGTGCCGAGCACGAGCACGACGGAACTCACCGCGACCAGCCCTGCACTGAGAGGGCGGAGCAGCGGCTGGGTGGTCTCGGGGTGGGTGGTCTCGGGGTGGGTGGTCCAGGGCTGGCTCGTTCGGGGCCGGTCCTTGCGGACCGCGTGCAGCAAGGCAGCCGCGCCATAGACCAGCGGGAAGCTGGTGAGGAAGTGCAAGATCAGCACGTAGGGATTGAGTCCCGACAGGACAAGCAGGCCACCGATGACGGCCTGCAGCGGCACGACCGCTGCCTGGACGAGTGCCAGCCGGCTCCACAGACGCGGGTGCGGGATCTTGCGGACGGCCAGCACCAGCGCGATGCCGACGACTTCCATCACCACGGCCAGCAGCCGGTTGCCGAACTCGATGGCGCCGTGCGTCCCCAGGGCCGCGGTGCTCGTGAGCGAACCACCCGTGCAGCGCGGCCAGGTCGGGCAGCCCAGGCCCGAACCGGTAACGCGAACAGCGCTTCCGCTAACGACCAGCAGGACCTGCAGCGCCAGGGCAACCTGCGACAGCCGCAGGACGGTCGTCCTGGTCACCTGGAGCATTTGCTGAGCCTACGGCGACCGCGGACTGGCGGCCTTCTGGATGGGCCCTGGTGTGAGCGAGGTCGCTAGCCGCGGGGGCGGGTGGCCAAGTAGACGGTGTTGGTCGCCTCGCGGACCTGCAGCGGGTTGGGGAAGCTCACGACCTCCGCGGCCACGTCGACGAAGACCTGTCCCAGGACGGCGAGGTAGGCCTCGTCGGGCGGGTCGTTGGACCACAGTGAGTACACGCCGCCCGGGCGCAGGTGGGCGGCAAGGGCATGAGTTCCGGCGAGGTCGTAGAAGCTCGCGCTTCCAGATGCGAGCAGGTGCGCGGGGGAGTGGTCGATGTCCACCACCACGGCGTCGAACTGCCGTCCTGGCCGGTTCGGTTCGAAGCCGTCGGCTGCGCTGAGACCGAAGAAGTCACCGTGCACGAACCGGCAGCGGGGATCGCCCGTCAGGACCGGGCCGACGGGGACCAAGCCGCGTCGGTGCCAGTCGATCACGGGCTCGAGGTAGTCCACGACGACCAGCTCGCGCACCCGCCGGTCGCGCAGGACCTCCTGCGCGGTGTAGCCCAGTCCGAGCCCACCGACGACAACGTCGAGTAGGTCGCCGTCCAGCCGGGCCAGGGCCAGCCGGGCCACCTCGACCTCGGCCACGACGAACAGGCTCGACATGAGGAACTCCTCGCCGAGCTTGACTTCATAGACGTCCACGCCCGACAGCGGGTCGATGCGACGGCGGAGGTTGACCTCGCCGATCGGGGTGTCGCTGTAGGCGAGCTCCTCGATCCGCCGGCTCATCCGACCGCCCGCTCGGGAGCCACCCTGGCCAGCAGGTCCAGGATCGCGGCGTTGACCACCTCCGGCCGGGTCACGTTGACGCTGTGCCCGCAGCCGGGCACCTCCACCATCGTGCTGCCGAGCTCGCGGGCCAGGTGCTGGTTGTGACTCAGGGGGGTGAGCCGATCCGCCGTACCGCACAAGACGGTGGTGGGGATGCGGGCCAGCAACGGCAGGGCGGCCGTCTCGTCATAACTGATGAAGGAGGGGTAGAACGCGGCGCTGCTGGTGAAGGGCGTGGCCTCGAGCATCGCCTGCACCTGCTTCACGACCTCGACGTCGCCCGCGTCGTCGGTGCCGAACAGGTAGTGCCGAACCCATCGGTAGCCCAGCCGGGTCCCGGGCTTGCGTAGCCGCGTGATGACCGGCGCGACCAGTCGCAGCAGCCAGAGGTAGACCGTTAGTAGGCGCAGCCGAATCAGCTGCCGCACCGTCCAGCCCAGGGGGCCCTCGGTGACGAGCCCGCCAGCGCTGGTGGCGAGCAGGAACGCCCCGACCACCCGGCTGCCGAGCTCCTCGGGAAACTGTCGGGCCCAGGCCATCAGTGCCATGCCACCCATCGAATGCCCGAGCAGCACGACCGGACTGGTCGGGCAGGTCGACTCGAGGACTGCCTGGAGGTCGCGGCCGAGCTGCTCCATCGTCGCGTGCTCATAGTGCGTCGTGTCCGACAGCCCGTGCCCGCGCTGGTCGTAGAAGACCTGCCGCGCCCGCCCCGTGAGGGCCTCCCGCTGCAGCAGGAACTCCCCCAGCTGCGCGGTGAACCCGTGGCTGTAGAGGACCGTCACCGGGGCATCGCACTGGTCGACCTCGACGTGCAGCCGCACCCCGTCAGAAGCCCGTACGACGGACGTTGCCGTCACTCCCATCGGAATGCCTTCGCCGCCACCATGAGCGATCCCGCCGCCCAGACAGCGAGCGTGAGTACGTCTCGGCCGATGAGCTGACCGTGTTGCAGCAGCTGCCGAAGGCCATCCGACAGCGCCGCCGTGGGCAGGTACCGCAGGACGTCGGCAAAGGAGCCGTACTCGCTGAGCGGGAAGACCACCCCCCCGAGCAGGAGCAGGACGAACCACACGAGGTTGGCGGCGGCGAGCGTCGTGAGACCCCGCAGGGTCCCGCCCAGCAGCAGCCCCAGGCCGCTGAAGGCGAAGGTACCCAGCACGATCAGCAGGAGGACGGAAGCGTCGCCGTGGGGGTGCCAGCCGAGGGCGAGCCCGACAGCGCTGATCAAGACCAGCTGTAGCAGCTCGACGATGAGCACGCCGAGGGTCTTGGCGGCCAGCAGGACGGCCCGCGGCAGCGGCGTGGCACCGAGCCGCTTGAGCACACCGTACTGCCGCTCGAAGCCGGTCGCGATGGCCTGTCCGGTGAAGGCGCTCGACATGATGGCAAGGGACAGGACGCCCGGGACGAAGAAGTCGACGCGGCGGCCGGTGACGCTGACGAACGGCACGAGGGTCAAGACGACCAGCAGGCCGACCGGGATGATCAGGGTGAGCAGGACCTGCTCCCCGTTGCGCAGGCTGAGGGTCAGCTCGGCGCGGGTCTGGGCTTTGAGCATGGCACCGACCGGCGCCGCGGCGGGTCGGGGGGCGAGCGACCCGATGGTCCAGCTCATGCGCGCAGCCCCGCTCCGGTGAGGTCGAGGAACACATCCTCCAGGGAGCGTCCGGCGCGCAGGTCGGTGACCGTCACGCCCTCGGTCGCGCACCAGGCCGTGACGGCGGCGAGCAGCTGGGGCCCGGGGCCGCCCTCGACGAGGTAGCAGCCGGCGGGACTCTCGGTGACCCGCGCTCCCTCCAGGGCCACGGTGAGCCCGGCCGGACCGCGGAAGCGGATCTGGCCGTCCCCAGCCGTCAGCTCGGCGACGGTGCCGGAGGCAACCAGCCGTCCGTGGTCGATGACGAGGACCCCGTCGGCGAGCTGCTCCGCCTCGTCCATCAGGTGCGTCGTGAGCAGCACGCTCACGCCGTCGCGGCGTAGGGCGTCGATGAGGTCCCACGTTGCCCGGCGCGCTTGTGGGTCGAGGCCGGCGGTGGGCTCGTCGAGGAAGACCAGCTCGGGGCGACCGACGACCGACATGGCCAGCGAGAGCCGTTGCTGCTGACCCCCGGACAGCCGGCGGAACGGTGTCTTGGCGTGCTCGGTGAGGCCGAGCCGCTCGAGCAGGTCAGGTGTGTTCAGGGGCTCGCGGTGGAACGACGCGAACAGTGCAAGCAGCTCGCCTGCCCGCAGCCCGGGGTAGCCGCCGCCGGACTGGGGCATCACGCCCACCCGCGGTCGCAGGCTGCGGTCCCGGGGGTCAAGGCCCAGGACGCGCACGGTGCCCGCGTCGGCGGAACGGAAGCCCTCGGCGATCTCGACGGTGGTCGTCTTGCCCGCACCGTTGGGGCCGAGCAAGGCCGTAACCTTGCCCCGGGCGGCGGTGAAGCTGAGGCTGTCGAGGGCGCTCCGGTCGCCGTACCGCTTGACGAGGTCGACGACCTCCAGGGCTGCTGGGGTCACCGGGTCAGCGTAGGGCCACGCGGTCCCGCGGGCGCGGCGGTGAGGGGCAAAGAGGGACAGGTGTGGGCCTGGTCACGGGCCTTCGGTTCGACCTCGGGCAGCATTTACGCAATGCTGGTGTTGTGAAAAGTATGACAGACGCCATCGGGACCCGGGAGCGGGTTCTGTCGTTGCTGCTCGAGCTCGGGCCGTGCACTGCTTCCACGCTCAGCGAGCATCTCGACGTGACCTCCACAGGGATCCGGCGGCACCTTGATGCGCTGCTCGTGGAGGGCAGCGTGATGACCCGGGCGCCGCGCCGCAGGGTCGTCGCCCGCGGTCGCCCCGCCAAGCTCTACGCCCTCACCGAGGCCGGCCATGCAGCAGGCCCGAGCGCCTATGACGACTTGGCACTGAGCGCCCTGCGATTCATGTCGCCGGAGCAGGTCCAGGCCTTCGCACGGTCCCGCGCGGCCGACCTCGAGCAGCGGTACGCCGACGTCGTCACAGCCCAGGACCGCGCCGGCGCGCTGGTCGTGGCGCTCAGTGAGGACGGCTATGCCGCCTCCGCGACCGAGCAGGGCACCGGGCTGCAGCTCTGCCAGCGGCACTGCCCCGTGCAGCACGTCGCCGAGCAGTTCCCGCAACTGTGCGACGCCGAGACTGCCGCGATAGGCCGGCTGCTCAACGTGCACGTCCAACGACTCGCGACCATCGCCCACGGCGACGGCGTGTGCACGACCTACATACCAACCGGCTCACAGTCCAACGGAAAGGCATCCTCATGACCACCACCCAGGACGCAGCGCTCGAGGGCCTCGGTACCTACAAGTTCGGCTGGGCCGACTCCGACGTCGCCGGGTCGACCGCACGCCGTGGCATCAACCCCGAGGTCGTCCAGAACATCTCGGCGCTTAAGAGCGAGCCGCAGTGGATGCTCGACCTACGCCTGAAAGGACTGAAGCTGTTCGAGAAGAAGCCGATGCCGACCTGGGGCAGCGACCTGTCTGGGATCTTCTTCGACAACATCAAGTACTTCGTGCGCTCGACCGAGAAGCAGGCCACGTCCTGGGACGAGCTGCCCGCCGACATCAAGAACACCTACGACCGGCTCGGCATCCCCGAGGCGGAGAAGCAACGCCTCATCGCCGGCGTCGCGGCGCAGTACGAGTCCGAGGTCGTCTACCACCAGATCCGGGAGGACCTCGCGCAGCAGGGCGTCATCTTCGTCGACACCGACACCGGCCTGCGCGAGCACGGGGAGCTGTTCCGCGAGTACTTCGGCTCCGTCATCCCGGTCGGCGACAACAAGTTCGCCGCCCTCAACACGGCGGTGTGGTCCGGTGGCTCGTTCATCTACGTGCCCAAGGGCGTGAAGGTCGACATCCCGCTGCAGGCCTACTTCCGGATCATCACCGAGAACATGGGCCAGTTCGAGCGCACCCTGATCATCGCCGATGAGGGCTCGAGCGTGCACTACGTCGAGGGCTGCACGGCGCCGACCTACAGCAGCGACAGCCTGCACTCGGCGGTCGTCGAGATCATCGTGAAGAAGGACGCCCACGTCCGCTACACGACCATCCAGAACTGGTCAAACAACGTCTACAACCTCGTCACCAAGCGGACTGCCGTGCACGAGGGTGGTCGCATGGAGTGGATCGACGGCAACATCGGCTCCAAGGTCACTATGAAATACCCCGCCTGCTACCTGCTGGGGGAGCGGGCCAGTGGTGAGACCCTGAGCGTCGCGTTCGCCGGTCCCGGTCAGCACCAGGACGCCGGTGCCAAGATGGTCCACGCAGCCCCCAACACCACTTCCAATATCGTGTCGAAGTCGGTGGCCCGCGGCGGCGGCCGGACCTCATACCGGGGTCTGGTGCAGGTGCAGGAGGGCGCGACCGGCTCGAAGTCGAACGTGGTCTGCGACGCGCTGCTGGTCGACACGATCAGCCGCAGCGACACCTACCCCTACGTCGACGTCCGCGAGGACGACGTGACCCTCGGCCACGAGGCGACCGTCTCGAAGGTCGGCGAGGACCAACTGTTCTACCTGATGTCCCGCGGCCTGGCCGCGGACGAGGCGATGGCAATGGTCGTGCGCGGCTTCGTCGAGCCGATCGCCCGCGAGCTCCCCATGGAGTACGCCCTTGAGCTCAACCGGCTCATCGAGCTGCAGATGGAGGGTTCCGTTGGCTAGCGCCGATGCTGCCCTCTCGATCGCGGACGTCATCGCCACCGAGCGGGACGCGCTCGGTAACCAGGGACACACGTCCGAGGGCAGCATCGCGGTCGGGGTGACCCCGTCGACGCCGAAGAACCCCGCCGACGCCCGGGTCACCCGGATATTGTCCCGCGACCCGGACGCCTTCGGCGTGATCACGGGCCGCGAGGAGGACTGGCGCTTCACTCCGCTGGCCCGTCTGCACGGTCTGCACGACGGTACGGCGGCTCCGACCGGCGTCCTTGAGGTGACCGTCACCGGTGCCCCCGTGGAGACGATCGGCCCGGATCACCCCCTCGTTGGCAGCGCGCTGACCCCCGTCGACAAGGCCGCGGCCCTGGCCCTGCGGGACTTCAAAGAGGGGCAGCTCGTCACCCTCGACGGCGAGCTGGCCGAGCCGGTGGTTCTGAGCTTCCGCGGCACTGGCCAAGTTTCCTACGGCCACGTGGTCGTGGACGTGAAGCCATTCGCCAAGGCCGTGGTCATCCTTGAGCACACCGGTCAGGCCCTCCACTCCGGTGGCGTCGAAGTGCTCGTCGGGGACGGCGCGGACCTGACGCTGGTGTCCCTGCAGGAGTGGGACGACAGTTCCGTGCACCTGTCTGCCCAGGCCGCCGTTGTCGGCCGCGACGCACGCTTCACCAGCGTCGTCGTGTCCCTCGGCGGCGACCTCGTGCGGCTCAACCCGACCGTCACCTACGCCGGTCCCGGCGGCTCGGCGGAGTTCCTGGGACTGGCGTTCGCCGACGCCGGACAGCACCTCGAGCACCGGCTGTTCGTCGACCACGAGGCCCGCAGCTGCCGGAGCCGGGTCACCTACAAGACCGCCGTACAGGGAGAGGGTGCGCACACCGTCTGGATCGGTGACGTGCTGATCCGGGCCGCGGCCGAGGGCACCGACACCTACGAGCTCAACCGCAACCTGCTCCTGACGCCGGACGCCCGGGCCGACTCGGTGCCCAACCTGGAGATCGAGACCGGCGAGATCGCGGGCGCCGGGCACGCCTCGGCTACCGGTCGCTTCGATGACGAGCAGCTGTTCTACCTACAGTCGCGTGGCATCACCGCCGACGAGGCCCGCCGCATCGTGGTGCTCGGGTTCTTCACCGAGATCCTCCAGCAGATCGGCGTCCCGTCGCTCGAGGAGCGGCTGATCGCGGCCATCGAGAACGAGCTGGGCACCGCTGCGCAGGTGCTCGCATGAGGGCCTGCTCTCTGCGTGACCTGCCGGAGGAGGGCGCCATCCGCGTCGTCCTGGACGGCCTGCCGATCTGCGTTGCCCGCTCCGGCGGTGAGGTCTACGCCCTCAGCGACATCTGCTCGCATGCTGACGTCTCCCTCGCCGAGGGCGAGGTCGAGGACGGCGGCGTCGAGTGCTGGCTGCACGGCTCGCGCTTCGACCTGCGCACCGGAGCCCCGACCGGGCTCCCCGCGACCAAGCCGGTCGCCACCTACCCCGTGACCATCGAAGGCGACGACGTCTTCATCAAGCTGGAGAAGTAAATGGCAGTCCTTGAGATTCGCGACCTGCACGTTTCCGTCGAAGGCAAGCAGATCCTCGCCGGCGTCAACCTCACCATCAGGGCCGGTGAGACGCACGCGATCATGGGGCCCAACGGCTCCGGAAAGTCGACGCTGGCCTACAGCATCGCCGGCCACCCGAAGTACACCATCACTTCAGGCACCGTCACCCTCGACGGTGAGGACGTCCTCGCGATGACTGTCGACGAGCGGGCTCGGGCGGGCCTGTTCCTCGCGATGCAGTACCCCGTCGAGGTTCCGGGCGTCACGGTCTCCAACTTCCTGCGCAGCGCGGCCACGGCCATCCGCGGGGAGGCCCCGAAGCTCCGGCTGTGGGTCAAGGAGCAGAAGCAGGCCATGGTGGCTCTGGAGATGGACCCGGCCTTCGCGAGCCGCAACGTCAACGAGGGCTTCTCCGGCGGTGAAAAGAAGCGGCACGAGATCTTGCAGCTCGAGCTGCTCAAGCCGAAGATCGCGATCTTGGACGAGACCGACTCCGGCCTCGACGTCGACGCCCTACGCGTCGTTTCCGAGGGCGTGAACCGGGTGCACGCCACCGGCGAGACCGGCACGCTGCTCATCACGCACTACACCCGGATCCTGAAGTACATCGTCCCGGACTTTGTGCACGTCTTCGTCGCCGGACGGATCGTCGAGGAAGGTGGCAAGGAGCTCGCCGACGAGCTCGAGGCCAACGGCTACGCCAAGTACCTCGCCGCCGATGCCGCCGAGGCCGCCGGAGCGGCTTCGGGTGCCGCAGGGGCGGCACTGTCGCGCGCCCTCCCCGTCTGATGACCGCGTTCGACGTCGAGGCGGTCCGTAAGGATTTCCCGGTGCTGTCCCGGGAGGTCCACGGCCATCCGCTGGTGTACCTCGACAGCGCCTCCTCGTCCCAGAAACCCCGCCAGGTCCTCGAGGCCGAACGGATCTTCGTCGAGGAGCACTACGCCAACGTGCACCGCGGGGTGCACACGCTCTCCCAAGAGGCGACGGACGGTTACGAGGCCGCTCGCTCAACGGTCGCCGCCTTCCTGGGCGCGCGCCACGAGGAGGTCGTTTTCACCAAGAACGCCACCGAGGCCTTCAACCTCGTGGCCTACGCGCTGGGCAACCCCGGCTCGCCGGTTCGGCTTGGCCCCGGTGACGAGATCGCGGTCACCGAGATGGAGCACCACTCCAACTTGGTGCCGTGGCAGATGCTCGCCGAGCGCACCGGTGCGACGCTGCGCTGGCTTGGCCTCACCGATGAGGGCCGGCTCGACCTAAGCGACCTCGACGAGGTCGTCAACGAGCGAACCAAGCTGTTCGCGTTCACCCACGTCTCCAACCTGCTCGGCACCGAGAACCCCGTCGACGTCCTCGTCGCCCGGGCCAAGCAGGTCGGCGCGCTCACCTTCGTCGACGGCGTGCAGTCGGTGCCGCACCAGGCCGTTAACGTCCCGTCGCTGGATGTCGACTTCTTCGCCTTCACCGGCCACAAGATGCTCGCCCCCTCCGGTGTTGGCGTGCTGTGGGGTCGTGATCTCAACGCGCTGCCGCCGTTCATGGGTGGTGGCTCGATGATCGAGGTCGTCCAGATGAGCGGCTCGACCTACGCCGCCGCCCCGGAGCGCTTCGAGGCCGGTACCCCGGTGATCAGCCAGGCCGTCGGGCTGGCGGCTGCCTGCGACTACCTCACCGCGCTCGGCATGGACGCGATCAAAGACCACGAGACCGCCTTGACGGCACAGCTCCTTGACGGGGTCCGCGCCCTAGACGGCGTCAGCGTCCTCGGTCCCGACACCACCGAGCTGCGCGGCAGTGCCGTGTCCTTCGTCGTCGAGGGCGTGCACCCGCACGACGTTGGCCAGTCCCTTGACGACCTGGGCATCGCTGTCCGCGTCGGGCACCACTGCGCGGCCCCGGTGTGCCGCCGGTTCGGCGTCCCGGCAACGGCGCGCGCGTCGTCGTATCTGTACAACAACGCGGCCGACATCGACGCCCTGCTGGAGGGAATTGTCAAGGTGCAGGCGTTCTGGGGCGTGCGATGAGCTCCGCTGACACCCACACGATGTACCAAGAGATCATCCTGGACCACTACCGCTACCCGCACCACAAGGGCCTGCGGGATCCGTTCGACGTCGAGGTGCACCACGTCAACCCGACCTGCGGCGACGAGGTCACCCTGCGCGTCCAGGTTCTGGACGGCCTCATCAAGGACGTATCCTACGACGGACAGGGCTGCTCTATCAGCCAGGCGTCCACCTCGGTGATGACGGACCTGGTCATCGGCAAGCCGCTCGAGCAGGCCTTTGGCACGCACGAGGCGTTCCTGCAACTCATGCAGTCCCGCGGGACACTTGAGCCCGATTCCTGGGAAGGGGCTGACATGCTCGAGGACGGCATCGCCTTCGCGGGCGTGTCAAAGTATCCGGCGCGCGTGAAGTGCGCGCTGCTCGGCTGGATGGCGTGGAAGGACGCGACGGCACAGGCCGTCGCGCAGGCGAAGGAGGCATCGTGAGCGACGTGACGAAAGAGGCGACCCTGAACGCGGTGCTCGAGACCCCGACCGCCGCAACCACCCCCAAGGCCAAGCCGGTCGAGGACGACATCATCGAGGCAATGAAGGACGTCGTCGATCCCGAGCTGGGGATCAACGTCGTCGACCTCGGTCTCGTCTACGGCGCCCAGATCCACGACGACATCACCGTCACCCTCGACATGACCCTCACCTCCGCGGCCTGCCCGCTGACAGATGTCATCGAGGACCAGACCCGCGCGGCACTCGAGCCGCTCGTCAACGACGTCCGGATCAACTGGGTCTGGATGCCGCCGTGGGGCCCGGACAAGATCACCGACGACGGCCGCGAGCAGTTGCGCGCCCTCGGCTTCAACGTCTGACGCGGACCAGAACACCGGGAGCCCGCTCGATGGGCTCAGGTGTGACGGTCCGATGCGGCCGGTGAAGGTTTGGCAGCCGATGCGCTGCCGTTCCGGTAGCCGGTCGTGAACCACTTCTGTTACCTGCCCCGACGAGCCTTAGGTCAAGTTCTCCAGGTTGGTATCTTGATGCGGAGGCGCAACCCGACCCGCGCGTCCGCAAGGGACTGAGTTCGCCCCGGAGCCACCGGCCTGCGCGGTCGAGACCGCCCGCCCGTCCCCTGAGGAAACCATGATCACCGTCAATGACCTGGAGCTGCGCGCGGGCGCCCGTGCGCTGCTGACAGGTGTCACCTTCCGTGTCCAGCCTGGTGACCGTATCGGTCTGGTCGGGCGCAACGGGGCCGGGAAGACAACGCTGACCAAGACACTGGCTGGGCAGACCCTGCCCGCAGCGGGGCAGATCACTCGTAGCGGAGATGTCGGTTACCTCCCGCAGGACCCGCGGACCGGGGACCTCGACGTGCTGGCCCGTGACCGTGTCCTCAGTGCCCGGGGCTTGGATGAGCTGGTCCGCAAGATGGAGAAGCTCCAAGTCGAGATGGAGGAGCGCCCCGACGACGGGGACGTCCTTGTCCGCTACGGCAAGCTCGAGGAGCGCTTCACCGCCCTGGACGGCTACGGCGCCGAGGCCGAGGCGGCCCGTATCTGCAGCAACCTCGGCCTGCCGACGCGGGCCCTCGAGCAGCGCATCGGGACCCTGTCCGGTGGTCAGCGCAGGCGCGTCGAGCTGGCCCGCATCCTGTTCAGCGGGGCAACGACCCTGCTGCTGGACGAGCCGACCAACCACCTCGACGCCGACTCGATCGGGTGGCTGCGTGAGTTCCTCAAGCGCCACACCGGCGGCCTGATCGTGATCAGCCACGACGTCGAGCTGCTCGACGCGGTCGTCAACAAGGTGTTCCACCTCGACGCCAACCGGGCCGAGATGGATCAGTACAACATGGGCTGGAAGACCTACCTGCAGCAGCGCGAGACCGACGAGAAGCGGCGCAAGCGCGAGCGAACCAACGCCGAGAAGCAGGCCGGTGTCCTCATGCTCCAGGCCGACAAGATGCGGGCCAAGGCCACCAAGGCCAAAGCCGCCCAGGGCATGGCCAAGCGCGCCGAGCGGATGCTGGCCGCGACCGAGGGCGTGCGTGCGCAGGACCGGGTCGCCAAGCTCCGCTTTCCCGAGCCCAAGCCGTGCGGAAAGACCCCGCTCACGGCGCGCGAGCTGTCGAAGTCCTACGGCTCGCTGGAGATCTTCACCGACGTCGACCTTGCCATCGACCGCGGCGCGCGGGTCGTCGTACTCGGTCTCAACGGTGCCGGCAAGACCACGTTGCTCAAGCTGCTGTCAGGCACGGAGGTGCCGGACACCGGCGAGGTGCTCCCCGGTCACGGCCTGGTCCTGGGCTACTACGCCCAGGAGCACGACACCCTCGACACCGACCGGACCGTGCTGGAGAACATGCGCTCCTCGAGCCCGGAACTGCCCGAGCCGGAGGCGCGTCGCGTGCTCGGCTCGTTCCTTTTCAGCGGTGACGTCGTCCACCAGAAAGCCGGCACCCTGTCCGGGGGGGAGAAGACCCGCCTGGCACTGGCGACCCTTGTCGTCAGTGGGGCCAACGTCCTGCTCCTGGACGAGCCCACCAACAACCTCGACCCCGCGTCGCGCGAGGAGGTGCTGTCCGCCCTCACGTCGTACAAGGGGGCGGTGGTGCTGGTGACGCACGACGAGGGGGCCGTCAGGGCGCTCGAACCGGACAAGGTGCTGCTGCTCCCGGACGGCGTCGAGGACCAGTGGTCGGACGCGCTCGCCGACCTCATCGCCCTGGCCTGAGCTGTGCTGCCCCTGCATGCCGAGCAGCAGGACCTCGCCCGCGAAGGACCGTGCTGGTAGCAGAGCTACCTGCTTTGTGACCGGTCCGTCACCCGCGATCTGTCGCTGTGCGCCCGCGACGCCGGTGCGGCAGCGCTGGTCCTGATCGACGTGCTGCGGGCAGACGAGGGCTCAGGTCAGCGCAGCCAGGTGCGGCGGGTCGGCACCTGTCCGCTCGCACGTCAGGGACGAGACCAGCACGGCCTCACCGAGGACGGCGTGCAGGTCCTGCGTCGTCAGGGCAGCGACGGCCGCGGGGGAGTGCAGCCCCCGGCGTACCAGGCCGCTGAGCAGCGCCGAGGTGAAGGCATCGCCGGCGCCGACGGTGTCGATGACGGTGGTGGGGCGGCCCGGCTGATGCACCGGTCCGCCATACCGGCGCCAGGCGGTCGCGCCGTGCGGCCCGTCCGTCACGACGACGAGGTCTGGACCGAGCGCGAGCCACTGCTTGGCCACGTCACTGGACGGCTGGTCGGCGTAGAGCCAGGCGAGATCCGCGCTGCTGGCCTTGACGACATGAGCTGTCGCAACGCTGCGCTCAATGACCGTCCGCGCCTGCACGGCGGCGCCGAGCAACAATGGCCGCACGTTCGGGTCGTAGCTCACCAGGATGGTGCCAGCGGACCGCGCTCGTGCGGCCAGGGCGTGGATGAGGGCGCTGCCGGGGGCTGTCCAGGCCGCGATCGACCCCGTGTGCAGGACCTGCGTAGTCACCGGTAGCTGCGCCACCTCCGGTTCGGTCCACTGCCAGGCTGCCGTGCCGTTGACGTAGAAGTCGTAGGTGGGCTGGGCGTTCGCGTCGAACGCGACGACCGCCAGCGTTGTCGGTTCCACAGCCAGTGGCGCCGCGCTGAGGTCGATGCCCTCGGCCGCTGCGTGCGCACGCAGCTGACGGCCGAAGACGTTGTCTGCCATCCGGGCCATTAGGCAGGTGGGGGTGCCGAGGCGGGTAAGGCCGACCGCGACGTTGAACGGACTGCCGCCCGGACGAGGGTCGTAGGTCCCGGCAACGGGGTCACGGACGAGGTCGATAAGAGCCTCACCGACGACGGTCACGACGTTGCTGCTAGCCAACGGGGGTCAGCCAGGACAGCAGCCGGCCGTCGCGCGGGTCATAGCGGGGCTTGGCGGTGAGCTCGGCGTACAGGACCTTCATGGGCGGAGCCCTTCTACAAGGTCGGGGGCCTACCCGCGCTCCACCACCCTGGTGAAGGCTGCGAGCGGCGTGCACGAGTGAAGATAACCCCAAGGGTCAGCGTGGCCCGCTCTTTACGAACGCGACGGTGAGGCTTCCTGGACGGCGTTTCGGGGAAGCGTCCGCAGGCCCTTGGAGCCGGCCACCAGCACGCACACGACAGCGCCGACTACGGAGGCGCCGACTGCCGTCGTGCGCGTCCCGAGCAGCTCCGCAGCCGGTCCCACGAGCACGAAGCCGACAGGCATCAGCGTCAGCGACCCGAGGTAGTCGAAGGAGGACACCCGCGACTGAGCGGCCGTCGGAATCCGCTCCTGCAGCGCGGTCTCCCAGACGGTGAAGCACAACGCGACGCACACGCCGGTGAGAGCCTCCAGTCCGGCCACCGCCCAGGTCGGGAGCGGCGACACGCAGATGGCTGCCTGCGACGACGCCAGGCAGAGCGAGCCCCCGATCAGCAGCCCGGGCCGACGTGGCCGCCAGCGCAGTGCCAGCAGACTGCCCACCACGGCCCCGACCCCGAAGCCGGCGGTGATCACGCCCCACGCTGTGGAACCACCGCGCAGCTCGAGGGCCACCTGAGGACCGAGGACGAACAGCGCCGGCAGGACCAGCGCGTGGTAGGCCGAGAACGCCAGCAGCGTCGACCACACCCAGGACCGAGACCGCACCTCCTGCCAGCCACCGGCGAGCTGGCTCAAGAACGGCGTACCGGGCGACGGCGCCGCCGGTCGAGGGCGAAGACCGGAAAGCGTCACGGCGCTAACGACGAAGGTCCCTGCGTCGACGGCGAGCGCCCCTCCTGCTCCCAGGACGGCGACGAGGATCCCGGCCAGGGCGGGCCCCAGGACCATGCTCATGTTGGCGCTGAGCGCCAGCATGGCGTTGGCCGGCTGTTCGTCCCCCGGGATGACCACCTGCGGCACCAGGCCGAGGACGGCCGGGCGGAAGAACGCCTCCGCTGCCCCGTAGACAGCCTGCAGGACCACCAGCTCCCACACTGTTGCCGCCCCCGAGAGCAGGAGCCAGGCACTGACCCCTTGAGCCCCTGCCCGCACGAGGTCGGAGCCCAACATCGTCAGCTGTCGCGGCACCCGGTCGGCGACCACCCCGCCCACCAGGACGAACAACGCCATCGTCAGCGCACTGGCACCCAGCACGAGCCCGACCTCGGCCGCCCCCGCTCCAGGGACGGACAGCACGGCGAACGGCATGACCACCAGGACGAGCCGGTCACCCACGGATGACACCGCCTGGCCGGACCACAGCAGTGCGAACTCACGGTGCCGCAGCACCGAGCGCCTCCCAGGCCCGAGCAGCGGCTCCGGGTCGGACGAGGTGGTGCTGGGTGTGCTGACGGCTGCTCCCTCGAGGGTCCGGACGGTGGGTGACGGTCGCCGCATCGTGCCAGGCGAGTTCGAACTCGTGGCACCTAAGTGATGAACCGGTCGGCCGGGCGGTGAGACACTGCTGGCGTGTACCTGCGCGGAGAGCCGACGCACCCCGACATCTACGACCTGCCCTGGGACATCCCGCTCGAGCAGTGGCCGGCGGAGTGGCTGATCGGCCTGCCGCGGGGGATCTCCCGGCACGTCGTGCGCTTGGTCGGGCTCGACGGCGTCGTCGCCGTCAAGGAGATCGGGCAGTGGTCAGCCGAGCGCGACCAGCAGCTGCTTCGGGCCCTCGAACGCGCCAGTGTCCCGTGCGTGCACCCGGTGGGGATCGCGGACGGGCGTCAGGCGCCGGACGGCACGGCCCTGCAGACGGCTCTCCTCACGCAGCACCTGGAGTTCTCCCTTCCCCACCGGGCACTGTTGTCGCAGACGCTCCGCCCGGAGACCGCCGTACGGCTGCTCGACGCGCTGTCGGTCCTGCTCGTGCGCCTGCACCTGGCAGGGTTCTGGTGGGGGGACTGCTCGCTGTCGAACACACTGTTTCGACGTGACGCCGGGTCGTTCTCGGCCTACCAGCCCTCTGGAGGGAGCTCATCAGTACCTCATTGGTGGCCTTCGCGGTCGGCGGGGCCGGTCCTACCTGGGACCTGCCTGACCACGATGTCGTCCGCCACGCGAGTCGGTACGGCAGAGGTCAGCTGGGAAGGGCACAGGCCGCGGCCGCCACTTTGTCGCTGCTCGCACTGCCGGGGTGCCCCTACCGCTACCAGGGAGAAGAGCTCGGGCGCGAGCAGTCAGACGTACCCGAGCAGGTCCGGCAGGACCCGATCTGGCTGCGCAGCGGGGAGCTCGGCCGCGACAGCTGCCGCACCCCCATCCCGTGGGAGGCCGAGCCCCCGGGGCGCGGCTTCACGAGTGGTACACCGTGGCTGCTGTTGGCAGCGGACGCCGCGACCCGAGCTGTCGACGCACAGGGCCCAGGATCGGTCCTCGAGCGGTACCGCAGTGCCCTGGCGCTAAGGAAGGACCTACGTCGGCACCTGCCGCAACGGCTCTGTTGGGAGGCTGCCCCCGATGGTGCGCTGGCCTACAGCCGCGAGCTGGATGGAGGTGGCCGACCGCTCTGTGCTCTTGC
>JAYTHM010000129.1:0-6342 GCA_043732645.1 Frankiales bacterium | reverse complement strand
CCAACGCCTGCGGGTAGAGCGCGAGCGACGCGAGGGATCCGGCGAGCATCCACGCGACCAGCCCGCGGGCCGCCGTCGTTAGAGCGAGGACGTTGCGGCGACTGTGCGGGAAGCGGTCCAGCACAGGTCCTGCGACCGGCACGAGCAGCGAGAAGGGCAACAGCGTCAGCAGCAGGTAGAGCGCCATCTTGCCGCGGGCAGCCTCGGCCGAGACCTCGAAGAAGGCCGTGCTGGCCAGGGCGACGGCAACCAGCGCGTCCGCCGCCGACGACAGGGCCTGGGTGCCGATCAGGGCGGCAAGCCCGGACCGGTCCGCACCGTCAGCGCCTGCCGCGGCCCGCACCCGCTGGGCACCGCCGCAGACGACCCCCGCCACTGTCACCCCCCGGCCGGCAGCCCCCCGACCAGGGGCACCCGAGGTACCGGAGCCCGTCGTACCGTTCGGGGGTAGCACCACATCAGGCATCGTCTCTCACCAACATCTAACCTGCAGCCATGACCTGCAGCGTGAGCCGTTCCGTTCTGATCAACGCCCCAGCCGACAAGATCTTCGCGGTCCTGTCCGACGCGCGCAGGCACCCCGACTTCGACGGTTCGGGCTCCGTGAAGGCCAGCATCAAGGCGCCGGGCACCCTGTCCAAGGGGGCGAAGTTCGGCATGCGGATGCGCATCGGCCTGCCGTACGTCATCACCAACGAGGTCGTGGAGTTCCAGCAGGACGCTCTCATCGCCTGGCAGCACTTCGGCAAGCACATCTGGCGTTACGAGCTCACGCCCGAGGGCGTGGGGACGCGGGTGACGGAGAGCTTCGACTGGGGCAGCAGCCGCTCGCCGGCGTTCATCGAGAAGATGAAGTACCCCGCAAAGAACGCCGTGAGCATGGAGAAGACGCTGGTGCGGCTCAAGGCACTACTCGAGAACTAGTCGTTGAGAAAGTCTGGGCAAACCTCTTGACGGTCTTGACTGAACATCGCTAACTTAGCGGCGTTCACTCACAGCCGGAGGTAGCCGTGCTCACTCGTCTCGCGCCCGTCCTGGTGGCCCGTCGCCGCCTCGTGCTCGTCCTCGCGTTCGTGTTCCTCGCCCTCGCCGGCGGCCTCGGCGGCGGGGTAGCCAAAGAGCTGAGCGCCGGCGGCTTCGCCGATCCCAAGCAGCAGTCCGAGCTGGCCGCGGCCGCGCTCGACCACACCTTCCACACTGGGGCCTCGAACTTCCTGCTGCTCGTCAAGACCCCCGCCGGCGTCGACCAGGCTGGCAACCCCGGCGCCGCCCTCACCGCCAGGCTGGCGCAGCAGAAGGGCGTCACCGACGTCGTCTCCTACTGGAGCGCCGGGCGGCCGGACGCCCTGCGCTCCAAGGACGGCAGCCAAGCTCTCGTGCTGGCCCGCCTGACCGGGACCCAGGACGACGCTGTCAAGACCGCCAAGGCCCTTGCGACGTCCTTCGACGGCACGGCCACCGGCGGTCTGAGCGTGCGCACCGGCGGCGAGTTCGCCGTCTACGCCGAGGTCGGCGACACCATCGAGCACGACATCATCCGCGCCGAGTCGATCGCCATCCCCGTGACCGCGATCTTGCTCGTGCTGGTGTTCGGCTCCGCCGTCGCCGCCTCGCTGCCCCTGCTGGTCGGCGTGCTGTCGATCCTCGGGACGTTCCTGTCCTTGCACGTCCTGCACGGCTTCACCGACGTCAGCGTCTACTCCGTCAACCTCGCCACCTCGATGGGACTGGGCCTGGGCATCGACTACTCGCTGTTCCTCGTCACCCGCTATCGCGAGGAGCTGGCCGGCGGCCGTACCGTCGCCGATGCCGTCACACAGACGCTGCGCACCGCCGGCCGAACCGTTCTGTTCTCCGCCGTCACCGTCATGCTCAGTCTCAGCGCACTCCTCGTGTTCCCGCTGTTCTTCCTCAAGTCCTTCGCGTATGCCGGGATGTCGGCCGTCCTGTTCGCTCTGCTCGGCGCCCTCGTGGTGCTTCCCGCCGCCCTCGCGGCCCTGGGCCATCGGGTCGACAGCCTCGACCTGCGCCGTCCCCTGCGAAAGGCGCTGCGGCTCCAGCCGCCCCGCGCCAAGGGGGTTGACGAGGGCTTCTGGCACCGCGTCGCCGTCACCGTCATGCGCCGCCCCGTAGGCGTTGGCACCGCCGTCGCGCTCGTCCTCGTCCTGCTCGGCCTGCCGTTCCAGAGCGTCGTCTTCGGCCTCCCTGATGACCGGGTCCTTCCCAGGACCGCACAGGCCCACGAGGTGGCGCAGGTGCTCCGCGAGGACTTCATCGGACGCGAGGGCTTTGCGCTGCCCGTGCTCCTTACGCCAGCCCCGTCGTCCGTGGCCGCCTATGCCACGGCCCTGTCGAAGGTCCCCGGTGTCGAGCGGGTCGACGCCTCCTCCGGTCGCTACATCGGCGGTCGTCAGGTCGCCGCGGGCGTGGCGTCGTACAAGGTGGCGGCGGGGCAGCGATTGTCTGTCGTCCCCTCGATCGAGTCGATCGGCCCGGCCGGCGAGAAGCTGGTGAAGCAGCTGCGAGCCGTGCAGGCGCCGGCGCGTGTGCTGATCGGTGGCCCGGCTGCGCAGCTCGTCGACACCAAGAAGGCCCTCGGCAGCAAGCTGCCGCTGGCCCTGGGGCTCGTGCTGGCCGCGACGTTCGTGTTGCTGTTCTTGTTCACCGGCTCGATCGTCATCCCCGTCAAAGCGCTCGTCCTCAACGTCCTCAGCCTGTCCGCGACCTTCGGGCTGATGGTGTGGGTGTTCCAGGAGGGGCACCTGGCCGGACTGATCGGCGACCCGATCATCACCGGGACGCTCGACACGACCATGCCGATCCTGATGTTCTGCGTGCTGTTCGGGCTGTCGATGGACTATGAGGTCTTCCTGCTGTCGCGCATCAAGGAGGAGTGGGACGCCGGGGACGGGTCGGCCGCAGCTAACACCCGAGCGGTCGCCCGAGGCCTCGAGCGCACCGGCTCGCTGGTCACCGCCGCCGCCGCTCTGCTGGCTCTGGTGTTCCTGTCGTTCGTGACCTCCGGAATCACCTTCATCAAGCTCCTCGGACTGGGTACGGCGCTCGCCGTGCTGGTCGACGCGACACTGGTCCGAGGCGTCCTCGTGCCGTCGTTCATGCGCCTCATGGGGCCGGCCAACTGGTGGGCCCCTGCGCCGCTCAAGCGCCTGCACGCCCGGATCGGGCTGGCTGAGGCACACTCGACGCCCGTACCCGAGCGCCTGGAGGACCCGGTCAGTGCCTGAACCACGAAAGCGCGCACCTCGCGGCCAGGGCGCAGCCCTGCGCGGCGAGGTCCTGCGCGCGGCCATGGACCTGCTACGCGAGACCGGCTCCGAGGAGTCAGTCTCGCTGCGGGCCGTAGCCGGACGGGTCGGTGTCTCCGTGCCGTCGATCTACCTTCACTTCTCCGACAAGCAGGCGCTGCTGGACGCGGTCTGCGAGGAGGTCTTCGAGGCGTTGCACCTCGCGCTGAAGGAGGCCTCCTCAGGCGCTGCCGACCCTTTCGAGACGCTCCACCGGCAGGGCGTGGCCTACGTACAGTTCGCCCTCGCCAACCCCGAGCACTACCGGATCGTCATGATGGGCACCCCGTCCGACCACGACCCGGCGGACGAGATCGCGAGTGGCGCCTTCGGTCACCTGCTCGCGTCGGTCACCTCGTGCGTCGCCGTCGGCGTCCTGGAGGGCGACCCGGTCCAGCTGGGGATGCAGCTTTGGGCCGCCGCGCACGGCATCGCGGCCCTGCTGATCGCCAAGCCCAGGTTCCCGTGGCCGTCAGTGGACGAGCTTGTCGACAACACGATGTGCGCCGCGGGGATCGGGCTGGCCGCACAGTCACGCCTGCCGCACGACCTGTCCGTCGACGACGTCGTCGCCCGGCTCGAAGCCCTGCGTTAGCGCCCTTCGTTACGACGTAGGGGACAGCTTCGCGGCCTGCGCCGAGGCCTTCGCGGCCGCCTTGTGGGTGGCCTTGCTGGCCTTGCGGGTGGCCTTGGCAGCGTCTTTCCTCGCTTGCCGTGAGACGCGCGCTGCGGCGTGGGGCACCGACTCGCGACCACCGGTGTCGGCCACCGCCAGGAGCAGGCCACCGAGCATCCCGAGGTTTTTGAAGAAATGCACCTGCTGCTGCTTGCGCACGGCCTTGTCCTTCTCGGCCCAGAATGGGTGGCCCACGTAGGTCGTCGG
Organism: Frankiales bacterium; assembly: GCA_043732645.1. Classification (GTDB taxonomy): domain Bacteria; phylum Actinomycetota; class Actinomycetes; order Mycobacteriales; family SCTD01; genus RYN-111. The sequence continues at coordinate 2,154 of JAYTHM010000129.1, read as the reverse complement.
GACCAGCGAACCGGCCAGCACAAGGGCCGACAGCCTGGGGAGGCGGTTCGTGGCAAGCGCGAACCCCGCGATCAGCTCGGACGCGGCGTTGGCCCGGACGACCGTCTCGGGGGACTGCAGGCCGGCAGCCCGGACCATCTCCACGCGCGGGCCGGGATGCCGAAGGGTGTCGATCCCGCCGACGACGAACATGCTGGCCAGCAGGGGACGGGCAACGCGTCGGATCGGGCTCATGGTGCTCCTCGCAGGGTGGGTCGGGTGCAGGTGGGGTGGTGCTGCCGGTTGTGGGTGACGTGCAGGGGGTCGTTCGCCTAGCCTCTACCCCGCCGCGGGCACCGTCACGCCGACCCCTGGCGAGCGAGGCCTGTGCCGACGTACCTGCTCCTTCGCTGTGGGCTTGCGCGAGCTGCTCGAGGAACAGCGGGCGGCCCTCCGCACCGGCGAGCACCGCCTCGATGCCGTCCGGGTCGTCGGGCAACAAGGCCTCGGCGAGCTGCCGCAGCCCCTGCCCCCAGCTGGGATGGTGCTCGACCAGCTCGGGCCGTGGCGGTGACACTCGATCATCGCTCTCATCCCTGCCCGATCTGTCGCAGATCCTGCCGCCGGACGCTAGGACGGCGGGGGGCCAGGACTAGGGTGGAGGGCAGCAGTCACGAGATTCTGGGGTAACCATGGGTCGCGCACCAACGACGGCGGGCACGCTCGGGTGTCTGCGTCACGTCGAGATCTTCGCGAGCCTCGACGAGCGGGTGCTTCTGGAAATCGCCGCCGTCGCCCGGCCCCGCCGCTACCACGAGGGCGAGCTGCTGTTCGTCGAGGGTGAGGTCGGGGACTCGCTGCTGATCTTGATCAGCGGGTCGGTGACGGTCTTTCGCACCTCCGCCAAAGGCGAGCGGGCCGCGCTCAACGTGCTCGAAGCGCCCGAGGTCCTCGGGGAGGTGGCGCTACTCGATGGGGCGCCCCGGTCGGCGTCGGTCGAGGCCACCGAGCCGACAGACGTCCTGGTCGTCTCCCGGGCAGAGTTCTTATGGCTGCTGCGCCACCAGCCGACCGTCCTTGAGCCCCTCATGCGCCAGCTGGGGACGATGGTCCGCCGCCTCACCGAGCAGGCCGCCGACCACGTCTTCCTCGACCTCGCGGGACGCGTCGCCAAGGCGCTTCTCCGGCTGGCCACGCCGGGTTCGCCGCCGGCCGTCGCCATCACCCAGGCCCGCCTCGCCGAGATGAGTGGCGGCACCCGCCAGAGCGTCAACCAGGTCCTGGGCGGGTTCGCCCAGCGTGGCCTCGTCCACCTGGAGGCACGTCGGGTACTGCTCACCGACGTCGCCGGGCTCCGCCGTCGCGCGCACCTGCCTGCGGAGCAGACGGGGCGCCCCGTCGTACGCCCGCGCAGCCCCCTCCCCCGCTGAGCGTCAGGCGGGGCTGAAGTCGCGGGCGTCTTCGGGGACCGCAGCCCGTTCGCCGAGCAGTCCGAAGGTGACCGCGAGACCTACCCATAGCAGGGCCGACGTGGCGAGCGATAGCAGCCGGAACTCCCAGATCAGGCCGGCGTCGACCGGGATCGGGTCGGTGTTGTCGGGCAGCACGACGGTGACCGCGACCGTCAGGACCGCGACCGCAACCACCACCAGCTGCCGGCACGACGGACGCCAGCCCCGCTCGGTCAGGCTGCGTTGGGCCAGTCCAAGGGTAAGCGCACCGACGAGGCCGATCACGAGGGCGCTGAGGTAGGCGTTGGCGCGGGCGTCGATCGTGCCCGGGTCACCGACGCCGGGAGGGTTGGCGGGGTAGCGCAAGAACGGCACGAGGTAGGCCCCGAAGAACGCGCAGCCACCGAGCTGCAGCGCCCGCCGCCACGGCGCCTGGGCAGGCTCGGAGCGGTGCAGCAAGCCATAGACCACGCCGAACAGGACACCCAGTGCGATCCCGACGGCGAGGGTGCTGCCGAGGAAACCCAGGTGCTGGGTGTGGCGGGAAAACGTCTCCGAGACGTGCTCGCCAGCTGCGGCCTGCCGAGCCGACTCGAGGTCGACGGCTCGGTCCATGACCGGCTCGGCCAGCAGGAAGCCGAAGGCACCGGCGAGCAGGCCGCCGACGACCCCGGCGAGGACGCCCCGCTTGAGGAACGTCAGCACGCGAGCGTCAGTGGCAGGG
>JAYTHM010000128.1:0-6342 GCA_043732645.1 Frankiales bacterium | reverse complement strand
CCTGGTAGGCCGGCCCTGAGGCCAGCCTGACTGAACGCCTGCTGGTGCGCCGACGGCCCGGTCCACGCCCCTACAGTGGATAGGGACGGGGTCGCAGGCGGCCCATGAGGGAGTGACGTGCCGACCGGAGCCCGCCGTACCCCGGCCGGGGCCGAGGGCGACGTGGTGCCCGGGTCATTGAAGGTCGGCGACGTGCTGGCCGGACGGTACGAGCTGCTCGAGGCGGTCGCCAGCAACGGGCCGGCCGTGTTGTGGCGAGCGCAGGACGAGGTGCTCGCCCGCGTGGTCGCGGTAAAGGTCATCCCCACACCCACCACGGCCGCTCGCGACGCGGCGCAGCCGTTCCTCGACGCGGCCGCCCGGACAGGGGCCGTCAACCATCCCGGCCTGGTCCGGGTTTACGACGCCGCGCTCGAGACCCGTCCCGGGCAGGGCAACGGCGTGGCCTACGTGATCAGCGAGTGGGTGGCGGGGCAGCCGCTCGACGCGCACCTGTCCGCGGTCGGGGCGCTCGCCGCACCCGATGCCTCCGACGTGCTCCGGCAGGCCGCCGACGCCGTCACCGCTGCGCATGCCGGTGGGCTCGTCCACGGCCGGGTGCATCCGCGGAACGTGCTCGTCACCCCCGCCGGGCGGGTCCGCCTCACCGACGCCGCTGTCGCCGCCGCGCTGCACGGGCTGCCCCCCCACCTGCTCACGGCCTGCGGCGACACCCGCGACCTGGCCGCCGTCTTGTACGCGCTCGTCACCGGTCGCTGGCCCAGCGGGGCGACTGCCCAACCCGCCGGCAGCCTCCCGACCAGCCCGCTCGCCGACGGCCATCCCTTGAGCCCGCGCCAGCTCAAGGCGGGAGTGCCCCGGGCCCTGGACCAGGTCGTCTTGCGCGGCCTGCTGGCCACCTCCGGCAGCTCGCTCGGTCGTGGCCACGTGGGCACGCCGCTGCTGACCCCGGCCGAGCTGGCCGACGCTGCCGACGGTGCGGCTGCGGAGGCCCGCGTAGCCCGTGCGGTCGACAGCGCTCCCCGACCACCCTCGCGGTTGCGCCGCTCTGTGCCGTGGGTCCTGACGCTGCTGCTCCTGGGTGGTGTCGGCGTGGCCGGTTGGCTGCTCGGCCTGGCCGTCGGCGACCTCCCTCGCAAGGCCAACGGGGTCGATGCCATCGTGACGACCACCGAAGCCGCCCGCCCCGGTGTCCCGGCCGTGACCGCCCTCGACCTGACCCGCCTGCCCATCAAGGACTTCGACCCGCAGGGCGACAAACAGGACAATCCCGACCAAGTCCGGAACGCCGTCGACGGCGTACCGGACACCACGTGGGCCACGAGCGTCTACACGACCGCCGCGTTCGGGGGCCTGAAGCAGGGCGTCGGGCTGTTGCTCGACCTCGGCAAGCCGACCGTGCTGCACACCGTCCAGGTCGGCTTCAGCGCCCCTGGCGCCAACGTGGAACTGCGCGTCTCCCTCGACCCACCGACCGATGCGGCCTCCCTTCAGACGGTTGCCGCTGCCACCGTGGGAGCCCAGGTGGCAACTCTCACGCCCACGCCCGGCACGTCCGCGCGCTACGTCGTCATCTGGATCACCCACCTGCCCAGGGACGGCTCCGGCTACCGCATCGGTGTCTCCGAGCTCCGCATCACCTGAGCCGGCCCAGCCGACGCGCGAGGTGTTCGAACCCACACGCACGGCCGGCCGCCTGCGGCCGAATACCCCGCTCGTAGCCCTCAGATCCGACGATCTTCGCCAGTTGGCGACCGACACGCCGTCCGACACGGCAGCAGACGAAGATCGGTCGAAAGCCCGGGGGTCCCAAAGGGCTAGCCTGCGGCCCGTGGCGAACGCACCCGACGAGCAGGACGGATTGGACCGAGCGCTGCTTGCCGCCCACCTCGACGGCAACCCGCACGCCTTCGACGACCTGCTTCGTCGCCACCGCCAGCGACTGTGGGCGGTCTCCCTGCACACCCTCGGCGACCCCGAGGAGGCGGCCGACGCCGTACAGGACGCGTGCCTGTCGGCGTATCGGGGGGCGGGGACCTTCCGGGGGGACGCCAAGGTCACCACCTGGCTGCACCGGATCGTCGTCAACGCCTGCCTGGACCGCGTACGCCGGCGCGCTGTCCGCCCCACCATCCCCCTGCCCGAGCAGCCGTTCGCCGACCCGCGCGACCGGATCGGCGAGCTCGAGACGTCGCTGGAGGTGACCCGCGCCCTCGCCGCGCTTCCCGACGAGCAGCGCCTCGCGATCGTCCTGGTCGACCTGCAGGGACTGTCCGTCGAGGAGGCCGCGGACGTCCTTCGCATCCCGGGGGGCACCGTCAAGTCCCGCTGCTTTCGCGGCCGCGCCCGCCTCGCAGTCACGCTCGCCTACCTACGGGAACAACCCCCCGGACCGGGTACGCCGAACGGGAACCCAGACCCGTCCGGGTCCGTCCCATCTGTGTCAGCAACGCCGGTGACGTCCAGCCTCCGCACCAGCCCCACCCCCGCACCCGAAGGAGGACCGGCGTGAGCGACCACCTTGACCTCGACGCTCTTGCCGACGTCCTCGCCGACGGTCCCTACGGCCGGGGCGGCCGAGCCGGGATGGGCGACGTGGGCCGGAGCACCGCGGACCGGGCGGCCCACCTAGCGACGTGCGCCGGGTGCGCCGGCCGGCTCGCGGAACTCGAGGTGGCCGTCGGCCACGTCGCCGGCGCGTTGGCGGCCCTGCCCGAGCCCGAGCTCCCCGCCGGCCTTGCCGAGCGCCTCGACGCGGCCATGGCAGCGGAGCGGGCCAGAACGACCACCGACGGGGTCGCCACGCAAAGGGCCGCCACCGAGGCCGCCGTCACCGAGAGCGCGAAGTCCCGCGCCGCCACGGCGGACGTCGTCCCACTGGCGGGACGGCGCCGCGGTAGCGCCCGCTGGCTCCCTATCGCGGGCGGGATCGCCGCGGCGGCAGCCTTGGTCTTCGGCGGCGTGCTCCTGACCCAGAAGGGCGGGTCCAGCTCCTCCACGGCCTCGGTGAAGTCCGCGAAGCTGCTGGTCGCTGTGAACAGCACCGGCGCGGCGTACGGCAAGGACGGCAAGGCGCTTGTCGCCGCGCTCCCGGCGCTGCTGAAGGGCAGCAGCACCGAGGCCTTCGAAACCGCCCCTGTCACTCCGAATATCGGCGCCCCGAAGGCCACCCAGCAGCGCAGCGCGGCAACCCCTCAGGACGCCCTCGCCACGCTGCGCAGTACGACGGGTCTCTCGGCGTGCCTGTCCGGACTGACCGACCCCGGCGACCCCGGCATACCCCTGGCCCTTGACTACGCGTCGTTCGACGGAAAGCCGGCGATGGTCGTGATCTTGCCGTCGGCGAAGGCAGACAAGGTCGACGTGTTCGTCGTCGGCGCGGGATGCGGCGTGAAGGACTCCCACCTCCTTTACTTCACGCGCCTGCCCAAGCCCCGGCCCTGACCCCCCCCGAGAGTCAAACGTTGTCGTGACACGCCGGCGTGTCGTACAACCAAGTGCTGACGATCTTGGAAAGCCCGCCCCACCAAATGTGCCCGGGGCGGAGCAGGAAGCCGAGTGCCCCGATGGCGACGCCGGCGGCGTGCGCAGACCCCCCATCTCGGACATGGTCGTGATCCTTCTTCCCGCGGAGCGGAAGGACTCTCCCTACGATGGCGTTGAGCAGGTGACCACCTACGAGAGGCACGCAGTGAGCACCGAAGTCCACCAGTCCATCGTCATCGGCTCCGGTCCGAGCGGCTACACCGCAGCGATCTACCTCGCCCGCGCCGGCCTGAAGCCACTCGCCTTCGAGGGCGCCGTCACCGCCGGTGGCGCCTTGATGAACACCACCGACGTCGAGAACTTCCCTGGTTTCCCCGTTGGCGTCATGGGCCCGGACCTGATGGACAAGCTCCGGTCACAGGCGGAGCGATTCGGTACGTCGTTCGTCACCGACGACGTGACCGCTGTCGACCTGACGGTGTCACCGAAGGTCGTGACCGTCGGCTCCGACACCTACCTGGCGGAGACGGTCGTGCTCGCAATGGGCTCTGGCTACCGCGAGCTCGGCGTGCCCGGGGAGAAGGAGCTGTCCGGGCGGGGCGTGTCCTGGTGCGCGACGTGCGACGGTTTTTTCTTCCGCGATCAGGACATCGTGGTCGTCGGCGGCGGCGACAGCGCGCTGGAGGAGGCGACGTTCCTGACCCGCTTCGCGCGAACCGTCACGATCGTGCACCGACGCGATAGCTTCCGGGCTTCGAAGATCATGCAGGACCGGACCTTCGCCAACGACAAGATCAACGTCATCTGGGACACCGAGGTCCTGTCGGCCAACGGCGAGACCAAGCTCGCGTGGCTGAGCCTGCGCAACCTCAAGACCGGCGAGACCTCGGAGCTGCCCGCGACCGGACTGTTCATCGCGATCGGGCACGACCCGCGGTCGGAGCTCGTCAAGGGACAGGTCGAGCTCGACGACGAGGGCTACGTCAAGGTCGAGGGGTGTTCAACCCTGACGAACTTGGACGGCGTCTTCGCCGCCGGCGACCTGGTCGACCACACCTACCGGCAGGCCATCACGGCCGCCGGCAGCGGCTGCGCCGCCGCGCTCGACGCGGAGCGCTGGCTCGCCGCCCACGAGTGACCTGACCCGAGGTGCCCGGGGCACTGGAATGGCAGCCGCACCGGCTTGGTTCTTGTCGGTACATCCCCTAAGCCCGCGAGACCCGCGAGACCTGACCCGAGGAGCAACCACCATGGGCGCCAACACCAAGATCGTCACCGACGCGTCGTTTGCCGTCGACGTGCTGCAGAGCGACAAGCCGGTGCTCGTCGACTTCTGGGCCGAGTGGTGCGGGCCGTGCAAGATGGTCGCCCCAGTGCTCGAAGAGATCGCCGGCGACCACGCCGACAAGATCAGCATCGTGAAAGTCAATATCGACGAGAACCCGGGTGCGGCACGCGACTACTCAATCATGTCGATCCCGACGATGGCGGTGTTCCAGGGCGGCAAGCTCGTCAAGTCCATCGTGGGCGCGAAGCCGAAGGCTGCGATCCTGCGCGACCTCGAGCCCTACCTGTAACCAGCTCAACGAAGGCCGGGTCCACGAAGGACCCTGCCTTCGTTGCTTTGCCCCGGGTTCCGCAGCTGGGCTACCAGGCGGGAAGATCATTCCGCACGCCGCTAGGCTGGTCCCCCGACCTCGTGGAGGACGCTTCCGTGCAGCTGTTCCGCCGTGGTGACCAAGGTCCGGCCGTCGCCGAGATCCAAGCCAGCCTCACCACTCTCGGTCTGCTGGGCGCTGTCCCCGAGCAGCCGGTCTTCGACCAACCCACGGACTGGGCGGTGCGGGAGTTCCAGCAGAACCGCGGGCTGGTCGTCGACGGCATCGTCGGCGCCGAGACCTACAGCGCCCTGCAGGCGGCCCGACTCTCGCTCGGCGACCGGCTGCTCTCACTCGCCGGCAAGAACTTCGTCGGTGACGACGTCGCGGCCCTGCAGGAGCGGCTGACCGAGCTCGGCTTCGACACCGGCCGGCCTGATGGCGTCTTCGGCCCGCAAACCGAGCGCGCCCTCAAGGGCTTCCAGGGCGAGTACGGCCTTGTCAGCGACGGCGTCTGCGGACCGTCGACTCTGCGCGCCCTTAAGCAGCTCGGCCGTCTCGTCGTCGGTGGCCGGCCGCACGCGCTGAGGGAGACGGAGGTGCTGCACCGCTCGGGTGCGGCGCTGGCCGGCAAGGTCGTCGTACTCGACCCGGGCCACGGCGCCACCGACCGGGGCGCCGTCGGCCACGGGCTCGAGGAGGCCGCTCTGGCCGAGGACCTCAGCGCCCGGCTCGAAGGCCGCCTCACCGCGGTCGGCGTCCGCACGCTGGTGACGCGCGGTCCGGACGGCTGCCCCACTGACGCCGAGCGGGCCGAGCTGGCCAACGCCGCCCGCGCCGACCTGGTCATCTCTTTGCACGTCGACCGGGCCAAGTCCGCAAGCTGCCAGGGGGTGGCGACCTACCACTTCGGCACCGGCTCAGGGGCCACGTCGACCGTGGGTGAGCGTTTCGCGTCCCTTGTTCAACGCGAGATCGTGGCCCGCACCGACCTGCTCGACTGCCATGTCCACCACAAGACCTGGCAGCTGCTCCGGCTGACCCAGATGCCGGCGGTACGGCTGGAACTCGGTCACCTCACGCACCCGGGCGATGCCGCGCGGCTCGCGGACCCGGGCTTCCGGGACACGGTCGCGGAGGCCCTCCTGGTCGCGATCCAGCGGCTCTACCTGCCGCTCGACCAGGACCCGCCCACCGGCGTGCTCAGACTGCCTGACCTCGCCCATCTCTGAGCCAGAGCCAGGGGTACGACGGCGCG
>JAYTHM010000127.1:0-1828 GCA_043732645.1 Frankiales bacterium | reverse complement strand
TCGTGTTCACGAGCGTCCGGGGCAGCGGCTGGCTCAACAGCGTGTGCCTCACCGTCAGCCGTCAGGTCAAGGGCGGTCCCGGGGAGGCGGAGATCGCGATGCAGCAGGCCCGCCGGATCATGGAAGCCGCCGTCGATGGTGTTCACGCGCACGCGTGGGACGGCGCGCTGAGCCACGTCAACATCCAGGAACTCATGCGCGAACACGGCCTCGTCGCGATCAGCCCCGTGAAGGCCAAGAGCAACCCCGACGGCATCCGGTCCGGCAAGAAGCACCCCAGCCGTGTCGAGAAAGACCACGAGTACGAGACCGTCAAGTACCGCACCGACAACGGCCCGTGCCAGCACAACCTCCACACCCTCGGCGGACGACTCGGGGAGACCGTCATCGACGGAACCGGCACCAAGACGTGGGTTCCGCTTCCCATCGACGCTCTTGAACGACGGGGCACCGTTGGCGCGTACCGCTGGTACCACCGCGTTCGGATCGAATGTGACCTCAACGGCGACCACCCGATGCGTCTCCCGCTCGTTCAGTCCCAGGCCGACACCGACGCCGGGTTCCTCCGCAGCGAGTACCTGCGCCAGTTGCCGCCCGACACGAAGGGTTACGCCCGCGCGTACGGCAGCCGCCCGCCCGCCGAAGGCGACAACAGCCGCCGCGAGAACGGCTACACGTGGAACCGCATCGCCGCGTACGGCGGCGACCAGCAGTTCATGCTCATGTTCCTCGGGAACTTCCTCGACAACAGCCGCGCCCGATGGGCCCACCAGCGACGCCAGGCCGAAGCCAGCCCCGACGCAGTGCAGAACCAAGCCGCCTGACCAGCCCAGCACCACTGCCGCACGCCCCAAGTGCGTTCAGCACCCTTGAAAGCCCGCCCCAAGCACCGCCGGGGCGGGCTTTCGCACGTCCGGACCCCGGACGGGCATCCCCGACCCAGGCATACTGGCTACGCAAGGAGATGTCGGGCAGCCACCGCAACTTTTCATCCGGCTGTTCAACAGACCCCCAAGGCGGGGCTCGATGTCAGGTGCAGCGACTATTACATCGACCCAGAGATAGGAAAGGCACGCGAACAGACGTCGCGGCCTGCCGCAACGTCGCCATCGGGGAGATGCTCAACAGGCAGGTGCGCGTTCTTATCGAGTGCAAGGCCGCAAAGTCATGGCAGCAGTGGGTCGGCTTCTGCAGCGTCGTTGTCGAGACGCCCGCGCTCGTTCCTGGGGTAGCCAGCAGTCAGGGGCAGCGATGGTTGGAGTTGCTTCGGTTCAAGATCGTGCCCGGCGAGACTGCCGTTTCCCCTGCCGCAACGATCGCCTCCGCAGGTCCACAGCTGGTGGCCACGTGGCAGAACGGCGCGGACGAGCAGCGAGATACGGCCGACAGCGCTGTCAAGGGCGCAGCCACGCAGCGAAGGCCCAACGCATTCGTTGGGCCAAGATGTACCGCAACGGCCAGACTGTCGTGGGCCTGGCTCTCTCGGTCGTCGTGTTCTCCGGCGAGCTATTCACCGCGTACCTGAACGAGGCTGGCGAGATGGAGATCGAGGTCGAGCGGGCGGACCACGTTCAGGTGGATTGGCGCGAGCCGCACTCGCACTTCTCGCCCACTTTGGCCGACGTCGTCACCGAGGCTGCGCTGCCCGGCTTTTGCGCTGACCTGTTCCAGACAGCCGAGACCTTATGTGTTGACCATGTGGCCGAGGCGCGGCCGGCGGTAGAGGACACTGGCCCCCGCGTTCAGATTTTCTGACCGCTGACAAGCGCGCACTCTACGGCGACTGGCACGTCGCAGATAGCGAGGTTCCAAGGCTCCACCCAAGCGT
>JAYTHM010000126.1:0-1831 GCA_043732645.1 Frankiales bacterium | reverse complement strand
CCGCGTTCGTCGCGACCGTGGTCTGCAGCGACGTCGGGGGCTACGTTGCGGGCGTGCTGTTCGGCAAGCACGCGATGGCGCCGACAGTGTCGCCGAAGAAGTCCTGGGAGGGCCTCGCCGGCTCCGCCGCCGCCTGCGCCGCGGCGGGGGCGATTTTCTTCGTGACGCTGTTCGGTGCTCCAGCCTGGCAGGGCGTGCTCTACGGCCTGGCGCTGGTCTGCAGCGCCAGCCTGGGCGACCTCGGGGAGTCGATGATCAAGCGCGATATCGGCATCAAGGACATGGGCACTCTGCTGCCGGGTCATGGTGGCCTGATGGACCGGCTCGACTCGCTGCTGCCGACCGCCCCGATCGCCTGGGTCCTGCTCACTGCGTTCATCGGCTGAGCAGCGCTCGGTACCCGCTGGCTGACCTGGTTCCACCTCGATGACCAGGCCCGGGCGCGGGACGCCGTCGCCCAGGTGCCTGACGGCGACTTCGGCACCGGCCAGTCCTCGCTCGCGCAGCTGCGCACGTGGCCCTGCTCAAGGTCGACCGGTCGTTCCTGGACGAGCTCGAGCTGGAGGGCACCTGGCGGGTCGTCGCAGCCGTCGTCGGGCTCGGCCAGGCGCTGGGGCTCGCCGCCGTCGCGGAGGGCGTCGGCAGCGACCCGGCCTTGACCACGCGGGTCCTGCAGGTCGCCAACTCCGCCTACTACGGGCTGTCCGGGCGGATCCGCCCGACCTCCTTCGCTGCCATCGTCGTGGGTTCCCAGACGGTCTGGTCCCTGGCCGCCTTCTGCGCCGGCATGCTGAACGACCCCCGCTACGGCGCGCGCTGCAGGCTGGGATCGTCATCGCCGAGCACCGCGACGGGGTCAGTTAGCCGTGGGCTCCGGCTGGCCTGGAAACCGTCGGGGTCCGTCCGGAGGAGCTGCCGACACTGTGTGACCAGGTCAGGCAGGGCGGCGACCAGCTCGCCGCCGTCCTGTCCGCCTGAGCCCGGGATCCGGCCGCCGTACCCTGGCAGGACTGTGATGCCCTTACCGCTGGTCTTCGACGCCCCCAAGAAGGACATGCCGCCGCAGCACCTCGCGGACCTCGCGGACCTCGACGCGCCAGCAAGGCGCGCTGCGCTGGTCGCCGTGGGGGAGAAGGCGTTCCGCGCGGAGCAGCTGAGCCGGCACTACTTCGCCGGGCACACCCGCGACCAGATGACCGACGTCTCTGCCGACCTCAGGGGCAAGTTCGACCAACTGATGCCGGAGCTGTTCACGCAGCTGCGGGTCGTTGACTGCAACGAGGGCGCTACCAAGAAGACCCTGAAGCGCGCCCACGACGGGACGCTCGTCGAGTCGGTCCTGATGCGCTCCCCCGGCCGGACGACGGTTTGTCTATCGAGCCAGGCGGGCTGTGGGATGGCCTGCCCGTTCTGCGCGACCGGACAGGGCGGCGTCACCTGCAACCTGTCCACGGCCGAGATCACCGACCAGGTCGTCCGGGCCGGCGAAAAGGTCACCAACGTCGTCTTCATCGGCATAGGCGTCACACAGCGGGCTGTTTTTACAACGCACCCTGCGCCCGTTCTGACGCGAAGATTCCGGCGCCCCTGTACAAGTTGTCCAGTGGAGCGGGCTGTCGCTGGTCAATCTTCGCGAGCCACGGCGACCCCGAAGGGCTCTCAAATGCTGACGCGAAGATTCCGGCGACCCTGTACAAGTTGTTCAGTGGAGCGGGCTGTCGCTGGTCAATCTTCGCGAGCCACGGCGAGCCCGAAGGGCTCTCAGTTGCTGACCTGCAGTTTCCCGGTTCGGGGCCTGGTTCGGGGGGTTCGCGACGGTGTGGTGGGTAGG
>JAYTHM010000125.1:0-1832 GCA_043732645.1 Frankiales bacterium | reverse complement strand
GCCCGATGGTGACGGGATCTCCGTGTGCCGCGACCTGAAGTCGCTGCTGCCCGAGCTGTCGTGCCTGATGCTCACGTCCTTCGGCGACGACGACGCGCTGTTCAGCGCCATCATGGCCGGAGCCTCCGGCTACGTCTTGAAGCAGATCAAGGGCAACGACCTGGTGGGGGCGGTTCGTACCGTCGGGCGCGGCGAGTCGCTGCTAGACCCGCAGGCCACCGGCCGGTTACTAGCGCGTATGCGTAGCGATGCCGTGCGCAAGGACCCCCTTGACGTGCTCACCGACCAGGAGCGCAAGATCCTCGACCTCATCGGTGAGGGCCTGACAAACCGGCAAATCGGCGAGCGGATGTTCCTCGCCGAGAAGACCGTCAAGAACTATGTCTCCTCGGTCCTGTCCAAGCTCGGCCTGGTACGTCGAACCCAGGCGGCCGTCCTGGTGGCGTCGATGAGGCCCGGCCGACCGGACTGACCGGTCAGGCCGGAGCGCTCAGGGGGACGGTCCAGCGCAGTTCGCTACCACCAGCCACCCCACGGGCAGCGGTGAACGTTCCGCCGAGCAAGGCCGCGCGCTCGGCAAGGTTGTGCAGCCCGCTGTGCCGTCCACCGTCAGGCAGGCCGACGCCATCGTCGAAGACCCGCAGCACCAGGTGTTCGTGCGCCTCGACGTCGACATCCACCCTGGTCGCCGAGGCATGCCGGGCGGCATTGGAAAGGGCCTCCCTGAGCACACTCAGCAGGTGGTCCCCCACGTCGCGCGGCACGCGGGTGTCGAGCAGTCCGGACAGGCGCACCGTCGGCGCGAAGCCCAGCGACGGCTCTGCGCCGTCGAGGACCTCCAGCAGGCGTACACGCAGACTGATCACCTGTTCGAACTCGTCGTGGCCGAGTCCGTAGATCGTCGTGCGGATCTCGCGGATCGTCTCGTCGAGGTCGTCGACAGCCTGCCGGACCCGCGACTGCGCCACGGCGTGCGTGACGAGTGGCACGGCACTCTCGAGCTGCATGCCCGTCGCGAACAACCGCTGGATCACCAGGTCGTGCAGATCGCGGCCGATGCGGTCCCGGTCGGCGTAGACCGACAACCGCTCGGCGTCCCGTCGCCGCTGAGCCAGCTCGAGGGCGAGGGTTGCCTGAGCAGCGAAGGCGGTGAGCTCGCTGACCTCGTGCGCACCGAAGGGTGGCGCCGGTGACCGGCGACCGGCAACGCACACCCCCTTGCCCAGGGGAATCGCGACGGCGCTGGCAAGGGCGAGCCCCGGCCACAGGTGCTCGAGGCTGCCCGCCTCGAAGACGTGCGGCTGTCCGCTCTGCAGCACCAACCCGATCGGCCCGTCCAACGTCAGCTGGCCTGCAGGCGCAACAGCTCCTGCGCCCCAGGAGATCTCGACGAGCAGGCGCTGCGACTGCTGCAGCGCGATGACGCCCACGTCGGAACCCACCAGGTCGCTGGCCCTTTCCGCGGCCAGCTCCAGAACCGTCTCCGGGTCGGCTCCGGACAGCAGGCTGGTCGTGATCTCGGCTGCCGCAGCTGCGGAGCGCTCGCGGCGCTTGCTCTGCTCGAACAGGTTGGCGTTCTCGATGGCGATGCCTGCGGTCGCGGCAAGGCCCAGGACGAGCCGCTCGTCCTCGGTGTCGAAGTCGGCGCCGCGCTTGTTCGTGAGGTAGAGGATGCCGAAGACCCGTCCGCGGACGCGAATGGGGACGCCGAGGAACGTGGTCATCGGTGGGTGGTGGGCGGGGAATCCGAGCGACGAACTGTGCTCGCGCAGGTCCTGCAGCCGGAGCGGGACGGGGTGCCGGATCAGCTCGCCGAGCAGGCCCAGCCCGTG
>JAYTHM010000124.1:0-1833 GCA_043732645.1 Frankiales bacterium | reverse complement strand
CGTCAAGCAAGGCGGTCGCGATACCGCAGCGACGGGCATCAGGATGGACCATGCCGGCGAGCTCGGCTGTCGGTGGTGCGAAGGCGTACAGGCCGAGGAACCCGAGAAGCTGGTCGTCGTCCCACCACAAGATGTCCTCGGCGTCTCGACCCGCGCGAGCATTGAGCACGCCCCACTCGAGCTTGAGTCGCCCACCGTCGACCTGGATGGTGCGCGCCTCCAGCTCGGCTATCGCTCGCAGGTCAACAGGGGTCAGTCCGCGAGCGAAGGTCAGCACAGAGCTATACCATCACGAGCGTCAGCCAGTTTCGAAGAGACCTCAGCGTCCCCGCACCAGGACTCAGATGTCGTGAACAGCGTCGAGCCTCAGCGCGCTGTTGGGACCCCGGAGCGCAAACTCCGCGCGCGCCGGCTGCAGCTGCTCCATGAATGACGTACCTTCGTCGCCATTTCGTGACGCCAGGTCGGGAACGCGGGAAAGCGCATCCCGCATCCGCGCGTGCGGCCTATCAACTCATCCTTCGACCGGTCCTCGTCGTCGCCGGAGAGTCCACCTCGCCGGCCGACATCCGATCGCGATGTCGCAACTCCCGCGTTGGATACCCCTGCAGCCTTCTCCGCGTCAATGTTGAGCATGCGCAGGGCTGTTGGTGCGAGGGTGTCGCTCGCCAAATTTTTGGGCCGCGAACTTGCCCAACCTCCACGGCACGTCTTACCGTCGAAGATGAGGGGCCCGGCCCGAACCCTGTGGTTGGCAGCATGCACGGAGTGTTCATGTCCGTTTATTGCGTCGATGAGAGTGCTCCGGATGTTCGTGAGGACCGGAACCAGTGCACCCGCAGCCTTCTTCGGCAGGGCAGGGCAGGTCACTGACCCGGGCCGCCAGACAGTCTCTCTTCGAGGAAGCCGTTCTGCTGAACCAGCCGATGGCGCGGGCTTTGGCCCAGCAGTATCAGCGGCGCGGGGTCGATCCGGAGGATCTGGTCCAGGTGGCGATGCTGGGGCTGGTCATGGCGGTCCGGGGATACTGCCCTGGCGTCGAGAGGGCTTTGCAGGATACGCGGTGTCCACGATCAGGGGTGAGATCCGACGATACTTCCGCGACCGGGGTTGGCTGATCCGCCCGCGGCGGCGGTTACAACGCGCGATCATTGGACAGCCCCCTTGGCGACTCGGGTCAGCTGCTCTGTGACGTCCTGGCCGACCCTGAGGAGCCGTTCGAGCTGTTGGACGCGGTCCTGACTCTGCAACCGGCCTTGAAGATCCTGGGAGTCCGCGAGTTCCGATGGGTGAGCTCATCTCGCCATCATGGCGTGCAATGGCCGCGGCTGGTCCGACAGTCCGAGTTCATGCGGACGCCGCCGAAGGGAGCTGCGCAGGGTCGCCAGCAGCCCACGCAAAAGGGTCGGGACCAAGGGCGTTGAGCTGTTCCACCTGCTGCGCGCCCCATGAGGACAACGGGTCCGTTCTGTTGACCTGGACGGCGAACGCGGTCCACGGCACCCACCAGGCTTCGTCGACCTCGCTGGGATCAGCAGTCATCCGTGTATCCGTTGTCAAGGCTCGATAGACGGGGCACAGCTCGTTCTCGACGGTCCCGTCGGCGGCCGTTGCCCGGTAGCGGAATGCGGGCAGGATCAAGTCCAGCTCCGTCGGAACGACTCCGAGCTCCTGCCGCAGACGGCGCCGGACGGCGATGCGCATCCCCTCCCCGGGCGCAGGGTGACCGCAGCAGCTGTTGGTACGCACTCCGGGGAACGTCTGTTTGCCGTGAGCCCGCCGGGTTACCAGGACTCGGCCGGCGGGGTCGAACACGTAACAGGAGAAGGCCAG
>JAYTHM010000123.1:0-1836 GCA_043732645.1 Frankiales bacterium | reverse complement strand
ATTCCCACCTTGAGCGTCCTTGGAGCGCCATGCCTTTGCACCCGCGCCGCCTGCCGTCCGCTGCACTCGGGCTGGTCGCCCTCAGCTTGCTCATCGCCGGATGCGGTAACACGGCAACAGCCCCTGCGGCGACGGCCCATGGGGTCGTGCTTGTCGTGGCGGTGGAGAACTTCTGGGGTGACATCACTCGGCAGATCGGTGGCAGCCACGTGCGGGTGACCTCGATCTTGACGGACCCGAGCGCCGATCCACACACGTATGACGCGGACCCTCGGGCCGCGGCGGCCATCAGCGGTGCGACCTTCATCGTCGAGAATGGCTTGGGGTACGACGGGTTCGCCGACAAGCTGCTCAACGCGAGCCCCAGCAGCGCCCGCAAGGTCCTCACGATCGCCACCGCCGTGGGCGCGAGCGGCGAAGGCGTGAACCCGCACCTGTGGTACTCCCCCCGTTACGTCAAGGCCGGAGCTGCCGCTATCGCCGATCAGCTCGCCCGGGCAGACCCGTCCGACACGGCCGGTTTCCGCCAAAGTCTCGAGGCCTTCCTCACCGCGTATCAGCCGTACGTCGATACCCTCGCGGCCATCAAGGCGAAGTACGCCGGAGCCCCGGTCTCCTTCACCGAACGCGTCCCCGGCTACCTGCTCGATGCGGCCGGCCTGCGGCTCGCGACTCCCGCGACGTTCGCGCAGGCCATCGAGGACGGCAACGACCCGAGCCCCGCCGACGTGGCTGCCATCGACACGGCCATGAGCGGCAAGACGGTGAAGGTCTTGTTTTACAACGCCCAGGTGACCAGCCCGACGACGGACAAGGTCAAGCAGGCCGCCAAGGCCGGTGGGGTGCCGGTGGTCGGGGTCTCAGAGACGATCCCCGGCGGTGAACCGGACTTCCAGACCTGGCAGATTGACCAGGCCAAGGCCGTGCTCGCCGCTCTGGGCGGCTGAGCATCATCACCAGCGAGACCATCGGAACTTCGCCCACAACGACCGGGCAGCCGCCCGTTGTGTCAGTCCGGGAGGCCGCCCTGCGGTTCGGCGACCGCCAACTGTGGACCGACCTGTCCCTCGACCTCGCTGCTGGGGAGTTCCTCACCGTGCTCGGGCCTAACGGGTCGGGCAAGACCAGCCTGCTCAAGGTGCTGCTGGGCCTGCAGCCCCTGGCGTCCGGAACTGTTCAGGTGTGCGGGCAGCGGCCCCGGCGGGGCAGCGACCTGGTGGGATATGTGCCGCAGCAGAAGTCCTTCGACCCGTCCTTGCCGCTGCGCGGGCGGGACCTGGTTCGGCTCGGTCTGGACGGGCACCGCTGGGGGATGTCGTGGCCGCGTGGCAGCGATCGGGACAAGGTCGAGCAGGTCCTCGCCGATGTCGGTGCGCAGTCTTATGCAGACGCGCCCGTCGGGTTGCTGTCCGGCGGGGAGCAGCAGCGCCTGCGGATCGCTCAGGCACTGCTCGGGGACCCGCGGGTGCTGCTGTGCGACGAACCGTTGCTCTCGCTGGACCTACGGCACCAGCAGGAGGTCACCGACCTGATCGAGGACCGTCGGCGACGTGCCGGCACGGCGGTCGTGTTCGTCACCCACGAGGTGAACCCGGTGCTGCCCATCACCGACCGGGTGCTGTACCTGGTCGGTGGCAAGTGGGCCATCGGCACCCCAGACGAGGTGATGACCAGCCAGCAGCTTTCGGAGCTGTACGGGGCCGAGGTGGACGTCCTACGGGTCCGCGGCAGGATCATTGTCGTCGGAGCCTCGGACAGCGCGCACTCCGAACCGGCCGGGTCGCACCACCACCACATCGAGAACGACGACCATCACGGCCACGATCACTGATGGGG
>JAYTHM010000122.1:0-6386 GCA_043732645.1 Frankiales bacterium | reverse complement strand
TCATGTCGCAGATGAGGCCAGTCAAAACCTGCAGCAGCGAGTGGTCGACCTCACGCCAGGGAATCGTGGCCCTGCTGGAAGGCTTGGATACACAAGACGACGCTTCGAAGGAGAGACACACCGTGAGCCTGCCGCCGCTTGTGGAACCCGCTGCCCAGCTGACCCGCGACGAGGTCATGCGGTACAGCCGGCACCTGATCATTCCGGACGTTGCGACCGCTGGGCAAAAGCGTTTGAAGAACGCGAAGGTCCTCGCGGTGGGCGCCGGTGGGCTCGGCAGCCCGACGTTGATGTACCTGGCGGCAGCGGGCGTAGGCACTCTTGGCATCGTGGACTTCGACACCGTCGATGAGAGCAACCTGCAGCGCCAGATCATCCACGGCCAGAGCGATATCGGGCGCAGCAAGGCGCAGAGCGCCCGGGACTCCGTCAAGGAGATCAACCCGCTCGTCACGGTCAACCTCCATGAGGAGCGGCTCGACTCCACCAACGTGATGGAGATTTTCAGCCAGTACGACCTGATCGTGGACGGGACCGACAACTTCGCGACCCGCTACATGGTCAATGACGCAGCGTTCTTCCTCGGCAAGCCCTACGTGTGGGGCTCGATCTACCGTTTCGACGGGCAGGCGTCGGTCTTTTGGCCCACGCTTGCCGGAGACATCCCGGAGGGGGGAGCGCCGTGCTACCGCTGCCTCTACCCCGAGCCGCCACCGCCGGGCATGGTCCCGAGTTGCGCCGAGGGCGGCGTGCTGGGTGTGCTGTGCGCGAGCATCGGCAGCATTCAGACCAACGAGGCCATCAAGCTCCTCATGGGCATCGGCGAGCCGCTCGTCGGCAAGCTGATCGTCTACGACGCCTTGGAGATGGAGTACCGCAAGATCAAGGTCCGCAAGGACCCGGAGTGCCCGCTGTGCGGCAAGGAACCCACCATCACGGGTCTGATCGACTACGAGGCCTTCTGCGGCACCGTGTCGGAGGAGGCGCAGCAGGCCGCGATCGGCAGCACGATCCTCGCGAGCGAACTCAAGGCCAAGATGGACGCGGGCGAGGACTTCTACCTCGTTGACGTCCGGGAACAGGCCGAATGGGAGATCATGCAGATCCCCGGCGCGACCCTGATCCCCAAGGGCGAGATCCTCAACGGCAACGCCCTCGCTGCCCTGCCGCAGGACAGGGAGATCATCTTGTACTGCAAGAGCGGCGTCCGGTCCGCGGAGTCGCTCGCGGCCGTCAAGGCGGCGGGACTGACGAACAGCGTCCACGTCCAAGGCGGCGTTCTTGCTTGGCAGGCGCAGGTCGACCCGAGCCTGCCGACGTACTAGCCCAGACAACCAGCTAAGGCCGGTCGATCCAGTGGGAGCGGTCCTCCAGGCTCGTCCAGACCAACGAACCGGCAGGCTGGCCGGTCGCGGCGACTTTGCCGTTGAGCAAAAAGATCAACGCCCAGGACTTGAGGCGCCCGGGAAGAACTCCGCGTGGTTTTCACAGCGACGGCCTGACGCCGAGGATCATCTTCACCTTCAGGTCACCGAGCTAGTTTTGGACCGCGGGCTCGTCCAGGACCTGGACGTCGCCCACAGCGGGGGTGCACTCCTTCGCCGGTACGTCGAGGTGCAACCGTCCCTCCTCACTTAGTTGAAGGCACGTCGTGGCTTGCCTTGCCTTGCCCTGCCGGCCTGGCCGTCAGCTTCTGCCGCACCCACCCAGCCTCGGTAAGCCACGTGGGTACCGGCACGAGATCACCCTGCTCCACCCCAAGCGCGGCATGTCCCTCGGCGACTCCGGGGGCGCCTGGAGCACCACTGCCTACACGCTCACCCCCGGGATCCCCGGCGACTGGGGTCGGGATTTCTTGACAGCAACGGCAGGGCGTTCGGCATCCTGTCCACGTGGCGATCGCAACCCTGGCCAGCAGCAACGGCGTCGGAAACCTGGCGAAGCAGAGCTCCTACGCCACGGCACACGGCGTCGCCGGCCGGTGGCTCATCCCTGGGACACCGCCGTTCCCGAGCTCTGCCTCGCAGTGAGGCCTGGTCTGCGGTGACGTCGTGGAAGCCGTGAGATCGGCCCACGGCCCGTCGCCGTACGCGCTGTCGGTCCTGGAGGTCGTGCTGCAGATCCCGGCAGGAAAGGTCATGACGTACGGCGACGTCGCGGAGTACCTCGGTACCGGTTCGGCGCGCACCGTCGGGATGGTGATGTCCCGCCACGGCAGCGACGTGCCGTGGCAGCGCGTCGTCCAGGCCAACGGCCGCCCGGCGGCGCCGCTGGTGGACGCGGCCCTGGACCTGTTGCGTGCTGAAGGCTGCCCGCTGCGAGGCGAGAAGGTCGTGCTCGGACAGGCCCGCTGGGACGGCACCTGAGCCTGTCGGTGGTGCGTGGTTGAGTAGCTGGAGATGACCACCGCCCCGCCGTACCGGCTCGTCCGCACGCCGCCCGCACGGGCATCCCGGCTGGTGCCGGACGAGGCCCAGCAGGCCGTGCTCGACCACGCCGCGGGCCCGCTGCTGGTCCTCGCCGGGCCGGGCACGGGCAAGACCACCACCCTGGTCGAGGCGGTGGCCCGTAAGGTCGAGGGCGAACTCACCCCCGACCAGGTCCTGGTCCTGACCTTCAGCCGCAGGGCCGCCGGTGAGCTGCGCGACCGCATCACCGCGAGGCTCGGTATGACGGTCAGCTCCGCGTCGGCCTGGACCTTCCACGCGTTCTGCTACGCGCTGGTCCGCGAGCATCAGCCCGAAGGGCTTTATACCGATCCGCTCCGCCTGCTGTCGGGACCCGAGCAGGACGTTGCGCTGCGCGACTTGCTGCGTGGCTCGATCGACCTGGGTCGGGCCTGGCCCCCCGTCCTGCGGGAGGCCCTCACGACCAGGGGCCTGGCCGAGGAGGTGCGGGCGCTGCTGTCCCGGGCGCGCGAGGTGGGCCTGGACCCCGACCAGCTCGGCGCCCTCGCCCTGCGCGAGGGTCGCGAGGACTGGGCCGCCCTGGCCGGGTTCTTCGCGGAGTACCTCGACGTGCTCGACGCCCAGGGCGCCCTCGACTACGCCGAGCTGGTGCACCGGGCGGTGCTGCTCGCCGAGAGCCCTGAGGTCGGCGAACAGCTGCGCCGTCGCTACCGGGCCGTCTTCGTCGACGAGTACCAGGACACCGACCCGGCCCAGGAGCGGCTGCTGCAGGCGCTGGCCGGTGGTGGCCGCGACCTGGTCGTCGTCGGCGACCCCGACCAGGCGATCTACGCCTTCCGCGGGGCCGAGGTCGGCGGCCTGCTCGAGTTCCCCTCCCGCTTCCCCACGATCAGCGGCGCCGATGCGCCGGTGCTGGCGCTCACGACCTGCCGACGCTCCGGCGCGGCCCTGCTCGAGGTGTCGCGCCGGGTCGCCGCGCGGGTGCCCGCGCCGGGCCTGAAGGTGGACCACCTGCGCGCGCATCGGGAGCTCCGGGCGGGCCATGGCACGCAGCCCGGGCTGGTCGAGGTCCACACCTACCCGTCGCTGGGCGCCGAGGCGGACGCGATCGCCGACCTGCTCCGACGCGAGCACCTCGAGCGCGGCACCCCGTGGTCCCGCATGGCGGTCCTGGTCCGGTCCGGAGCCCGCTCCGTGCCGCTGCTCCGCCGGGTCCTGACCGCCGCCGGCGTCCCGCTCGAGGTGGCCGGCGACGAGCTGCCGCTCGGTCAGGAGCCCGCGGTCGCTCCGCTCCTGCTGGCCCTGCGCGTCGTGGCCCGGCCCGAGGCGCTGACCGTCGAGAGCACCCGGCAGCTGCTCCTGTCCCCGCTCGGCGGGGCAGACCCTGGCGTCCTGCGACGGCTGGGCCGTGACCTGCGAGCCGTCGACCGGCTCGGCGCCGACGCCGACGCCGGGCCCGCCCGGTTGCCCCGGCCCTCGGCCGAGCTGCTGCGGGAGGCCGTCGCCGACCCGGGCGTGCTGCTCCTGCTCGACGCGTCGGTCGCCCGGCCCGCTGCCCGCCTCGCCACCTTGCTCCGCAGCGCCCGGGAGGCGTTGCCGGGTGGACCGGAGGCGGCCCTGTGGGCGCTGTGGAGCGGTAGTCCCTGGCCGCACCGGCTCGAGGCGGCATCCCTGACCGGAGGCGCCGCTGGCCGGGCCGCCGACCGGGACCTGGACGCGGTGGTGGCGCTGTTCGCCACCCTCGGCCGAGCCCAGGAGCGCCGGGCCGGCAGCGTCACCGCACTGCTCGACGAGATCGAGGCCCAGCAGATCCCTGGGGACGTCCTCGCCGATACCGGCGTCCGCGGTGAGGCGGTGCGGCTCCTGACGGCGCACCGAAGCAAGGGCCTCGAGTGGGACCTCGTGGTCGTCAGCGGCGTGCAGGAAGGCCTCTGGCCCGACCTGCGCCGCCGCTCGACGCTGCTTGAGAGCGAACGCCTCGACGTCGGCGGCCTGCGCGAGCCGGCCGACCGGGCGTCCCTGCTGGCCGACGAGCGACGGCTCTTCTACGTCGCCCTCACCCGGGCTCGTCGCCGGGTCGTCGTCACCGCCGTCGACGCCCCCGAGGACGACGGCGACCGGCCGAGCCGGCTGCTGGCTGAGCTCGGCGTGCCGATCGTGGAGCACCTCGACCGGGTCGCCCGGCCGCTCTCGCTCACTTCGCTGGTCGCAGCGCTGCGGCGCCGCGCGGTCGACCCTCGCAGCAGCGAGGGGATGCGTCGTGCTGCGGCCACCCGGCTCGCCCGCCTCGGGGCAGCCCTGGACCACCTCGAGCAGCCGCTGGTCCCGTCGGCCCGCCCCGAGCGGTGGTGGGGCCTGCTCGAGCCGACCAGCTCCGAGTATCCCGTCGTGGCCCCCGCTGCCCCCGTCCGGCTGTCCGGTACCTCGCTCGCCGGCCTCGACAGCTGCCCACTGAAGTGGTTCCTCGAGCACGAGGTACACGCCGACTCACCGGCCAGCACCGCGATGGGCTTCGGCGGAGTCCTGCACGCCTTGGCCCACGAGGTGGCCCGGGAGCAGACCCCGGCTGATCTCGACACCTTGATGGGGCGACTCGACAAGGTGTGGGGGCAGCTCGCCTACGACGCCCCGTGGCAGTCGCAGCAGCAGCACGACCAGGCGCGCGAGGCCCTGCGCCGCTTCCTGACCTGGCACTCCAGTGACCGCGGTCGGACCCTCGTCGGCACCGAGATCGGTTTCGACGTCGCCCTTGAGGTTGCGGGCACCCCGGTGCAGCTGCGCGGTTTCATGGACCGGGTCGAGCTCGACGCCGAGGGCAAGGTGTACGTCGTCGACCTCAAGACCGGCAAGTCCGCCCCCGGCAAGAAGGAGCTGGAGAGCCACCCGCAGCTCGGCACCTACCAGCTCGCCGTCCGTGCCGGTGCCCTTGACGCTG
Source organism: Frankiales bacterium (assembly GCA_043732645.1). Classification (GTDB taxonomy): domain Bacteria; phylum Actinomycetota; class Actinomycetes; order Mycobacteriales; family SCTD01; genus RYN-111. Next base: position 1,043 of record JAYTHM010000122.1, on the reverse strand, counting down.
TCGTGGACACCCGGGAGCTCGGTGGCGCCGAGTTGGTGATGCTGCGCCTCGACGGCCCCGAGGGCACCAAAGTCGTTCAGCAGGTGGCCCTGCCCGATGGGGTCACGTGGGTCGATGAACTCCTAGACACTGCTGTCCGCCGGGTCCTGCACGAATCCTTCCCGCCTTCCCCCCAGGACCTGTGCGACCGGTGTGCGTTTCGGCGCTGCTGCCCTGCGCAGGCCGACGGCCGGCAGGTGGTCGAGTGACGCCCGCCGACCTGGCCGGCGTCCTCGGGGTCCCCCTCACCCACGAGCAGCTCGCCGCCGCCACCGCACCCCTGGAGCCTGGTCTGATCGTGGCCGGCGCGGGCTCGGGCAAGACCACCGTCATGGCGGCCCGCGTCGTGTGGCTCGTCGCCACAGGGCAGGTCGCACCTGAGCGGGTCGTTGGCCTCACCTTCACTAACAAGGCTGCAGCCGAGCTGGCGTCGCGGATCACCAGATCCTTTGCCACTGCAGGGTTCTCGGCCCGCACCCCGGAGGACGCGGGCGAGCCCGTGGTGTCGACCTACCACGCCTTCGCTGGCCGCCTGATCACCGAGCACGGCCTGCGGCTGGGCGTCGAGCCCCGCTCTCGGCTGCTCGCCGACGCGACCCGCTACCAGCTTGCGGCCCGCGTCCTGCGCCGGCACCGCGGACCCATCACCCACCTCACCCGGCCGATGACGATGCTCGTCGGCGAGCTGGTCGCGCTTGATGCCGAGCTGTCCGAGCACCTCGTCGAGCCGGTGGACCTGATTGCCTGGGACTCGCAGTGGCTGCTGCAGCTCGAGGCGGCACAGGAGGAGCTGTCGGTCCACAAAGGCCACGCCACCCACTGCAAGACGCTCGTGGGCTATGCCCGGGGGGCACGCCAGCGGCAGGAGCTGGCCCAGCTCGTCACGTCGTACCGGGGGATGAAGCGTGAGCTGGACGCGATCGACTTCGGGGACCAGGTCGCGCTCGGGGCCCGACTCGCCGAGACGCTGCCGGAGGTCGGCACTCTGGAGCGAGAACACGCAG
>JAYTHM010000121.1:0-1836 GCA_043732645.1 Frankiales bacterium | reverse complement strand
TGCACTGGCGGAGGCGGTACGACGCACACAGCTGCTCGGCGTCATCGCCGGCACCGTGGCCGCCACGGGTCCCGGGGTCACCGTCCGGATCACCGACCCGCATACCCAGGTCAGCGCCTCGGTGTTGCTCGACGCTCTCGAAGAGCTCCGCAACGCAGGAGCTGAGGCGGTGCAGATCGAGGGCACGCGGCTCGACGGCGGGTCCGTGGCCGTCCGGGTCGTAGCCCAGACCGCTCTGGTCGACACCTCCGAGGGCATCGAGGTCGATGGCACGCACCTGGTCGCGCCCTACCGGTTCGTCGTGGTCGGAGATCCCTCCACCCTGGCCGGCGCCATGGCGATCCCCGGGGGGGTCGAGGACGCGGTGCGCCAGGCAGGGGGGATCACCGACGTCACACGCGTCAAGCAAGTCAGGGTGGGCGCCTTGCGAGCGGTGTTGGCGCCTCGTTACGCTCGCACGGACTAGCGCCCGACAGGTTCAGGACGGCGCGCCCTTCGACCGAGAGGCCCCGGTGAACCCCACCGAGCTGAAGTACACCGCCGAGCACGAGTGGGTCCAGGTGGTGGGGCAGTCCCTGCGCCTTGGGATCACGTCCTACGCCCAAGAGGCCCTCGGAGACATCGTCTTCGTGACTCTTCCCGCAGTCGGCACCGAGGTGTCCGCCGGCCAGAGCTTCGGCGAAGTGGAGTCGACCAAGAGCGTCTCGGACGTCTATGCGCCGCTGGCCGGTACCATTACCGCACGTAACGAGGCTCTCGACGCCAACCCGGAACTGGTGAACAGCGACCCGTACGGCGAGGGGTGGATGGTGGAGCTGTCTCCCTCCGGGGGGATGGATGCCGCGCTGGCAGACGGCGCGCTGCTCGATGTCGTTGCTTACGAGGCATTGACTGCTAGTTAGTCTTTACCTCTAGATGAGACTTTGATCTTTCGGGTAAACGTCGACAGGCGGTTGACCCTTGGGGAGCGCACCGGCTACGTTTCTTGTGACGGTGTGACGCGCCCTGACAGGGGTTGCCTGCGGCTCGGAACGGCAAGGACGTCACGGAACGTTCGGGTCGGAAGGCTCAGGCAGAGCGTGGAGCGCGCATCGACAGATGGCCCTCTCGGGCTCGAAGGAGGCGGCAACACCGTGTTCTGCACCCAGTGCGGCCAGCAGAACCCCGAAGACAGCCGATTCTGCGCGCGCTGCGGCGCACCGGTGAGCCGGCCGGGGGAAAGCGGTGAGAGCCGAGGGGGAGCTGAGACCACGTCGGCCATCTCTCTCAGTGCCCTCGAGGGTGCTTTGGAGGCCGACGCGACTGAGGCGTCCCAGGATGCGCCTGTTGACGGTGCCGTAGCGGCCCTGGAGGCCCTTCCCGCCGGCTCAGGCCTGCTCGTGGTCAAGCGTGGCCCCAACGCAGGTTCGCGCTTTCTGCTGGACGCCGACGTGACCACCGCCGGGCGACACCCGGAGAGCGACATCTTCCTCGACGACGTCACGGTCTCCCGGCGGCACGCGGAGTTTGCCCGTGAAGGCGATGCGTTCGTCGTGAAAGATGTCGGGAGCCTCAACGGCACCTATCTCAACCGTGGGCGGATCGATGTGGCCTCCCTCACGGGCGGTGATGAGGTGCAGATCGGCAAGTACCGGCTGGTGTTCCTCGCCGGTCCGCGCGCCGGAGAGGGCAGTTGAGCATGGTGGTGCCAGCGGGTGGACCGAGCGGGATGCCTTCGCGGGCCTTCATGAGCATCGGTGAGGTGCTCGGGCAGCTCCGGCCCGAGTTCGCCGACATCACCATTTCCAAGATCCGATTCCTTGAGGACGAAGGCCTGATCAAGCCGGAGCGCACCTC
>JAYTHM010000120.1:0-18241 GCA_043732645.1 Frankiales bacterium | reverse complement strand
GACCTGGCGTCCGCGGGGCCCGGTGGGTGACCAGGTCTCGGTGTCGAGCAGCACGACGACGCAGGTCCCCGTACCGTGCCGCAGCCGCGACAGCCGCTCGGCGTCTTCCGCAGCCAGCGCTCCGACGACCGCGACCAGCACGCCGTCGACGCCACCGCGGCGCAGTCGTTCGGTAACGGGATCGAGGCTCTCGGGCCGGGATGCCCCGACGGCCGCGAGGGCGTCCAGGACCGTCCCCTCGGTCGCGGGAAGCCCGGCAGGGACGAGATCTAGGCCGGTGGCCAACAGCACCCGGAGTGAGAACCCGCTGCGCGTCAGGGCGACAGCGACGCTCGCGACGGCGCTGACAGCCCATTCGAAGGACGAGCCGGGCCCGTCGCCGCGGTGGGCGACAGTGCGGCTGTCGAGCAGCAGGGTCGCGCGGCTCTGAAAGGGCTGCTCCTCGCGGCGGACCATGAGCTCACCGACGCGGGCCGTCGAGCGCCAGTGCACCTTGCGCAGGTCGTCGCCGTGGCGGTACTCCCGGGTGGCGGCGTCGTCACTGCCGGAGACCGCCACCGATCGCACCGTCGCCTCGCCGCCGCCGGCCCAGTCGCCGCCGAGCCGGACCGCGGGCAGGGGGGAGACGGCGGGGGTGACGACCAGGTCGTCGGTCAACGCGAACGAACGGGTCAGTTCGACCAGCCCGAACGGGTCTGTCAGCCGGACCGACAGCGGGCCGACGCGGTAGCGGCCACGGACGTCGGCCCGGACGGGGTAGCTGACCTCACGGACGCCGTTGGGCTCGACCCGGTCGAGCACGAAGCGCGGCCGGCCTCCCAGGGCGTAGGGCAGGGCGTCCTCCATGAGCAGGACGCCGCTGGGCAGCCGGGACACGTTGTCCAGGCGCAGGCGCACCGTCGAGTCGCGGCCGGCCTCGATACGCGGTGGGTCGAGCAGCCGGGAGCACGCCAGCCGGTAGCGGGTGCGGGCCACGATGACGACCGCTATCAGCGGTAGCGCAACCAGGAAGACGGCCGCCCGGAGCAGGTCGCGCTGGCCGAGTAGGACGGCGCACAGCGCCAAGGCCAGCCCGGCCGCGAGCAGGCAGCGCCCACGCGTCGTAAGGCCGCTCAGTGCCGCGCGCACCAGGTCAGTGCTTTCGCAGGTCGGGAAGTGGGAGCCGGGCGACCAGGTCCGCAACGACCGACTCGGTGCTGCGCCGGGCTACCTGTGCCTCGGCCGTCGGCAGCAGCCGGTGTGCGAGGACCGGCGCGGCCAGCGTCTGGACGTCGTCGGGCAGCACGTAGTCGCGGCCTTCGAGGGCGGCCAGAGCGCGCGAGGCCCGGAGCAGCTGCAGGGACGCGCGCGGCGAGGCGCCGAGCCGGAGCTCGGGAGCGCTGCGGGTGGCGGTGGCGAGCTCGACGACGTACCGCTTGACCTCGGCACTGACGTGTACGCCGCGGACGATGTCGATCAGCTTGCGGACGGTGACGGCGTCGGCGACAGGTTCGAGGTCGTCGAGGGCGGCCGGTCCGCCGTGCGTGTCGAGCATCTCGATCTCTGCCTCGACGCTCGGGTAGCCCATCGAGACGCGGGCGGTGAAGCGGTCCCGCTGCGCCTCGGGCAGGGGATAGGTGCCCTCCATCTCGATCGGGTTCTGGGTCGCGATGACCATGAACGGCGCCTCCAGGACGTAGGTCGTGCCGTCGACGGTGACCTGACGCTCCTCCATGGCCTCGAGCAGGGCACTCTGCGTCTTCGGCGAGGCACGGTTGATCTCGTCACCAACGACGATGTTGGCGAAGACCGCACCGGGCTTGAACTCGAACTCGCGCGCCTCCATGTCGAAGACCGACACACCCGTCACATCCGACGGCAGCAGGTCCGGGGTGAACTGGATGCGCCGCACCGAGCAGTCGATCGAGCGAGCCAGGGCCTTCGCGAGCATCGTCTTGCCCACACCAGGGACGTCCTCGATGAGCAGGTGCCCCTCGGCGAGCAGGACGACCAGCGAGAGCTGGACGACCTCGGGCTTTCCCTCGATCACCCGCTCGACGTTGCCGCGGATCAGGCTCGCGACCTCGAGCAGGTCGTCGAGGCCTGCGACGCCGAAAAGCGCCTCCGGTTCGACGCGGGTTCGGCGTGCCACCGGGGGTCCTCCGTCATGGTCGGGCGTGCTGGCTCGCAGGTGCGCTAGCCGGTTGTTAGAGCACTGCTGAGTCTGACACCGAATCTGCCGTTCCGTCGCCCAGGATCGAAGCAGGGCCAGGTCACGTATGGCTGGCTGCGGGTCCTGCCTCCGAAACGACGCACCGGGGCCCTGCCGGGTTCCCCACTTCGCACCACTAGGGCCCTGACGCGTGTCTGCGTGCCCCCCCGCCCTCTCCTCACCGGGTACGACGCCCGCCTGGCCGCCCCATCCAGGTCCGCCGGGCCGATTTCGCCCCACGTCCCCACCACCCCTCTGACCTGCGGTGATGGCTGCGCTGACCCGCGAGAACTTCGCCTGCGTCGTTGACAGTGGGTGAGAGTGGAGTAACGTGGAGCACATGGGAGCCGAGGGGGTTCTTAAAGGGGGGACCGCAGCGATGTTCCTCGGCACGCACTCCCCGAAGCTCGACGACAAGGGCCGGCTCTTCCTCCCTGCCCGCTTCCGGGAGGAGCTGGCGAAGGGCGTAGTGATCACCAAGGGCCAGGAGCGCTGCCTCTACGTGTTCAAGACGCCCGACTTCATGGAGCACGCCCAGAAGCTGCAGGGCGCCCCGCTCACCTCGCAGGGAGCCCGGGACTTCGGCCGGATCTTCTTCTCCAGCGCCTTCGACGACATCCCGGACAAGCAGGGCCGGATCACGGTCCCGCTGGGACTGCGGACCTACGCGGGCCTGACCAAGGACTGCACCGTCATCGGGATGAACACCCGGCTCGAGATCTGGGACGCCGCCACCTGGGCGACCTACGAGGCCGACCAGGAGCCGGCCTATGCCGCGCAGGCAGAGGAGGTCATGCCCGGCGTCTTCTGAGCACGTCCTTGGGGTCTGGCCTCCGACCGCTCTCCCTCCTGGCACACCTTCCCCGGTGCCAGGCGGGGGAGCGGGCGGGGACCAGAAGTCAGGGAGCACGAGCCCCGGGGTCCGCGAGCCCTCGAGCCCTCGAGCAGGTCACCGCACAGCAACACGTCGAAGGAGAGCAGGGTCGAGATGGACAGCAGCACCCCGGAGTCGGCGCACGTGCCGGTGCTCCTGGAGCGCTGCGTCGGCCTGCTGGCCCCCGCCCTCACCGGCCCCGACGACGTCATCGTCGACTGCACGCTCGGACTGGGCGGCCACGCCGAGGCGCTACTGCGTGACACCCCCGCCCGTCTCGTCGGCCTCGACCGCGACCCTGAGGCGCTGGTTCGCTCGAGAGCCCGCCTCGAGGTCTTCGGTAGCCGCGTGACGCTCGTGCACGCCGTCTACGACGCGCTGCCCGGCGTTCTCGTCGGCCTCGGCATCGGCCGGGTGCAGGGCATCCTGTTCGATCTGGGGGTCTCCTCGCTGCAGCTCGACGAGGCCGCCCGCGGCTTCGCCTACGCCCAGGACGCGCCGCTCGACATGCGCATGGACCCTACGACGGGACAGAGCGCGGCCGACGTCGTCAACTGCTACGACGGCAAGGCTCTCGCCCGCGTCCTGAAGGAGTACGGCGACGAGCGCTTCGCGTCCCGGATCGCCGACGCCATCGTCCGCGAGCGCGTCCGCGACCCCTTCACCCACACCGCACGGCTCGCCGAACTGGTCCGAACCTCCATCCCGGCCGCGACCCGGCGTACCGGGGGGCACCCCGCCAAGCGGACCTTCCAGGCGCTGCGTATCGAGGTCAACGACGAGCTCGGCGTCCTGCGCCGAGCCCTCCCGTCCGCGCTCGACGCGCTGTCAGTCGGCGGCCGAATCATCGTCATGAGCTACCAGTCGCTCGAGGACAAGATCGTCAAGACTGAGCTGGTACGCCGCTCCACGTCACACGTCCCGGTCGACCTGCCGTTCGTCCCCGAGGGGTCGCAGCCCGAGCTGACCCTGCTGGTCCGGGGCTCCGAGAAGGCCACCGACGCCGAGGTCACCGCCAATCCCCGCGCGCAGTCCGTCCGGCTGCGCGCCGCCGAGCGCACCAGGGACGCCGCATGAGTCCCACAGCCACCAGCGCCGCCAGCACCGCGCCCGGCACCTTCGGCGTCCCCCTGCGCAGCCCGCTGCCGAGGCCCCCCCATCGTCGGGTCGCCGGCCTGCGCCTGGTTCCACAGCGCCGGTCCTCCGCGGCCAAGGCGCCGTTCGTCGTGGTCGTGGTCCTGCTGCTCGTCGGCGGCCTGCTCGGGCTGCTACTCCTGAACACCCTTGTTGCGCAGGACAGCTTTGCTGCACACGACCTCACCCTCTCCGGCAAGGCCCTTCAGCAGCAAGAGCAGGACCTTGCCGCCCAGGTCCAAGCCCTCCAGGCACCCGCCGACCTGGCACATCGGGCCACCTCCCTCGGCATGGTCCCCGGTAATGCGCCCGCGTTCCTGCGGCTGTCCGACGGACGGGTCCTGGGTCAGCCCTCGGCCGGCGTGTCTCCGGTCGTGTCCAGCGTCGCCCCCAGCGTCGCTACCAAGCCGAGCACCAAGGCCTCCGGCAAGCCGGCCGCGCAGCCGTCCAGCTCGACCACCAGGTCGGCACCGACAGCGCCCGCCCAGAAGACCGCCCAAAAGACCGCCCAGAAGACAGCCCAGAAGGCCACCAGCAAGCCCGCCCAGAAGCCTGCCAGCCAGCCCGCGGGAGCGCACCGATGACCTCTTCGCAGCCGCCTCGCCGCCCTGCGCGCACCGTGCGCCCGCCCGCGCGCCCAACCGCCCGCCCGGCTTCCCGGACGACGGGCACACGCACCGCTCAGCTGACCCACACCCGGACGGCACTGCCACGAAAGCGGCCACCGGTCCGGCGTACCCGGCCGTTGGGACTGCCGGGCAAGCGGCTACGGATCGGGCTCGCGGCGCTGGGGGCGGTCGTGTTGCTGCTTGCCGGGCGGCTCGTGCAACTGCAAGGACTGCAGCCCGCGTACGCCGGGCAGGCTGGCGTCCAGCGGACCCGCGAGGTCACTCTGCCCTCGTTGCGCGGTGAGGTGCTCGACCGCAACGGCAACGCGCTCGCCCTGTCGGTCGTCGCGAAGAACATCTACGCCGAGCCTCAGACCATCGCCAAGGGCCACTGCCAGGCCCTCTCGACCGACCCGTGCGACCCTGCCAGCATCGCCAAGGCCGTCGCGCCGCTGCTTGGCCTCGACGCCGCGAAGGTCCAGTCGCAACTGTCCTCGAGCAAGGGCTTCGTCTACCTCAAGCGCGACGTCGACCCGGCACTGGCCCAGCAGGTCATGAAGCTCGAGCTGCCCGGCATCGGCGCGGAGAGCACCAGCGACCGGGTGCACCCCTCGCACGATCTGGCTGCCGGTGTGCTCGGGTTCACCGACTTCGAGGGTGTCGGCAAGGCCGGCATCGAGCTGTCGATGCAGGACCAGCTGGCCGGCAAGGACGGCAACACCATCGCCCGCTTCGACGCGTCTGGTCGGGTCATCCCCACTGGCGACGACAGCCACGTCGACCCGGTGGCCGGGCACGACGTCGAGCTGACGATCGACCGTGACCTTCAGTGGTACGCCCAGCAGCTCATCGCCGCGCAGGTCCAGGCGACGCAGGCGAAGAACGGCTCCGTCGTGGTCATGGACGTCAAGACCGGTGAGGTGCTCGCGCTGGCGACTGCCCCGACCTTCGACCCCGACAACCGGCCCAGCGGTGACTTCACCGCCAACCCGGCCGTGAGTGATGTCTACGAGCCCGGATCGGTCAACAAGGTCATCACCGCCGCGGCGGCCCTGCAGAACGGCATCGTCACCCCGCAGACGGTCATCGAGGTGCCACCGACCTACCAGGTGTCCGATGTGCTGCTGCACGACGCGGAGAAGCATGGGACCGAGCACCTGACCTTCGCGGGGGTCCTGGCGAAGTCGTCCAACATCGGCACCGTCAAGGTCGCGCAGCAGGTCGGGCCGGACCGGATCTACGCGATGATGCGGGCCTTCGGCTTCGGTGACCGTTCCGGTCTCGGCCTGCCGGGGGAGAGCAAGGGGATCGTCCCCGCTCCCGCCGACTGGTCGGGCACCTCGATCGCCAACATCCCTATTGGGCAGGGGATCTCGGTCAACGCGATGCAGGTCGCGTCGGTCTACGCGACGCTCGCCAATGGCGGCGTCCGCGTGCAGCCGAGCATCCTCAAGAGCACCCGCGACAGCGCCGGTCATGTGACGAAGCCCCCTGCCCCTACCCAGCGTCGGGTCGTCTCCGCCTCGGTCGCCGCCGACATCCGGGCCATGCTCGAGTCGGTCGTGTCGGAGCAGGGGACGGCGCCGCTCGCGGCCATCCCGGGTTACCGGGTGGCAGGCAAGACGGGCACCGCGCAGCGGGTCGCGACCAGCGGGCCCCGGGCGGGCTACTACGACGGTACCTACACCTCGTCCTTCATCGGCATGGCCCCCGCCGACGCCCCGCGGTTCGTCACCGCTGTCGTCCTGCAGGGCACCGGAGCCAAGGGCTACTTCGGAGGTCAGGTCGCGGCGCCCTTGTTCAGCAAGATCATGGGCTTCGTCCTCCGCTCGTACGACGTGGCACCCACCGGCACCACGCCGCCCGTGCTCCGCCTGTCCGTCGACTGACGCCGCTAGCCTCTCCTCGTGCCTGCGACCACGGACGCCGCCGCCCTGCGGCCGTCCCACCCGTCGCCGCGTGCCCTCGACGAGGTGCTCTGGGCTGTCCCCGGGCTTCGCGTCCAGGGCGAGCTCACCGGTGTACGGGTCACCGGCTGCACCCACGACTCCCGCGCGGTCCGTCCCGGTGACCTGTACGCCGCCCTGCCCGGTGCACACGCGCACGGCGCGGCCTTCGCGGCGCAGGCCGTGGCCACCGGTGCTGTCGCCGTCCTGACCGACCCTGCCGGCGCAAGCCAGATCACCGGGGTGCCGGTGCTGGTCGCCGAGCAGCCCCGCGGGGTGCTGGGCGCCGTGGCCTCCTGGGTGCACGGCGACCCCTCGTCGGTGCTGACCGTCCTGGGCGTGACGGGCACCAACGGCAAGACCACCACGGCGTTCCTGCTCGAGGCCGGTCTGCAGGCCACCGGCAACTCGACCGGCCTGCTCGGTACCGTGCTGACCCGGATCGGTGACGTCGAGGTCAAGAGCGTCCGGACCACGCCGGAGGCGACCGATCTGCACGCGCTGTTCGCCGTCATGCGCGAGCGCGGCGTGACCGCGGTCGCCATGGAGGTCAGCAGCCACGCGTTGTCCCTGGGGCGCGTCGACGGCGTGCGCTTTGACACGTCGGTCTTCACCAACCTGTCCCAGGACCACCTTGACTTCCACGTCAGCATGGACGACTACTTCGCCGCCAAGGCGTCGCTTTTCACCCCCACCCGCTCGGCCCGCGGCCTGGTCAATTGCGACGACCCAGCCGGCGTCCGGCTGCTCGCCAGCTCTTCCATCCCTCTCGTGGCATACGGCGCCGACGGCACCTGGCGGGCCACCTCGGTGGACCTGCGCGCGGACGGGAGCACGTTCGTGCTGGAGGGGCCCGGCTTGTGCGTGGACGCGGCAGTTCAGTTGCCGGGGGCCTTCAACGTGAGCAACGCCCTGGGCGCCCTGGCCGCGCTCGTGACCTCAGGGGTGCCGGTCGACGACGCGGTGCGCGGGGTTGCCGGGCTGTCGTCCGTGCCCGGCCGGATGGAGCGGGTCGACGTCGGCCAGCCGTTCACGGCCCTGGTGGACTACGCGCACACCCCTGACGCCGTCGTGACGCTGCTGAGCAGTGTGCGGGCGCTTACGACCGGACGGGTGATCGTGGTCCTCGGCTGCGGGGGCGACCGTGACCGCGGCAAGCGTCCCCTGATGGGCCGGGCAGCCGTCGCTGGAGCCGACCTCGCAGTCCTGACGAGCGACAACCCGCGCAGCGAGGACCCGCTGGCGATCCTGGGCGAGATGACGCAGCCTGGCGCCGTGGTCGAGCCGGACCGGCGGGCAGCCATCGCTTGGGCCGTAGCCCAGGCCCGGCCGGGCGACGTCGTCGTCGTGGCCGGCAAGGGACACGAGAGTGGCCAGGAGGTCGCCGGTGTCGTCACCCCCTTCGACGACCGTCTGGTGCTGCACGAGGCTCTCGAACAGGTTCGCGCATGAGGCTGCTGACCGTGCCCGCCTCGCTGCCCGCCCTGCGGGAGGGACTGCGGGACCTTGCCGTCGCAAGCGAGGGCAAGGCGCACCGCACCTACGCCGTCCTCGGTCCCGTCGCTGACACCTCCCGCGAGGACCTGATGGACCTCGGCCGCTTCCTGGTCCGCCTGGACATCACGTCGCTGGTCGTCGTGGGGGAGGCCGGGTCCGTGCACGCCGGCGCCGTGCTGGAGGGCTCCTGGGGCTCGGAGTCACGGCATGTCGACACTGCCGACGACGCTGTCGCCCTGCTCCTCGCCGAGCTCACCGCCGACGACGTCGTCCTCGTCGCCGGCCTCCCGACGGTCTTGACCGCGCTGGGGGGAGCCGGATGATCTCCGTCCTCGTCGCCGCCTTGACGGCTCTCGTCCTCAGCCTGCTCTGCACGCCCGCGGTGGTGCAGCTGTTCCGCCAGCAGGGCTACGGCCAGGAGATCCGCGAGGACGGCCCGGCCAGCCACGCCACCAAGCGGGGGACGCCCACCATGGGCGGCACGGTCATCATCCTGGCGACCTTTATCGGCTACGGCGTCGCGCACCTGCTGGCCCTTCGCAACCCCGGCCGGGGACCCACCGCCAGTGGACTGCTGGTCCTGGGACTCATGGGTAGCCTAGGCCTGGTCGGTTTCCTCGACGACTTCATCAAGATCCGCAAGCAGCGCTCGCTCGGGCTCACCGCCCTGGCCAAGTTCGGCGGCCAGCTCATCACCGGCGTCGGTTTCGCCGTACTCGCGCTGCAGTTCCGCAGCGAAAGCACGGGACTGGCACCGGCCTCGACCCACCTGTCGTTCGTCCGTGACTACGGCGGCTGGTCGCTGGGGACCGTTGGGTTCGTGGTCTTCGCCTACCTGGTGGTCACCGGCACGTCCAACGCGGTCAACCTCACCGACGGGCTCGACGGCCTTGCCACCGGGACGTCGGTGATGGTGCTGGCGTCCTATGTGATCATCGCCTTCTGGCAGTTCGGCAACGCGTGCGCGCGCACCGTCAACTCCAGCTGCTATCACGCGAGGGACCCGCTTGATGTCGCCCTCGTCGCCGCGGCCGCGATGGGCGCCTGCTTCGGGTTCTTGTGGTGGAACGCCTCGCCGGCCAAGATCTTCATGGGCGACACGGGGTCGCTGGCCCTCGGCGGTCTGTTCGCGGGGATCGCGATCGTCACGCGCACCGAGCTGTTGCTCGTGGTGCTCGGCGGGCTGTTCGTCGTCGAGACGGTGTCGGTCATCATCCAGGTCGGGTTCTTCAAGATGACCCACAAACGGGTGTTCAACATGGCGCCGATCCATCACCACTTCGAGCTCGCCGGCTGGGCCGAGAACACCGTCATCGTGCGCTTCTGGATCATCGGTGGGCTGGCGGTGGCCTTTGGGCTCGGGCTCTTCTACGCAGAGTTCCTGTCCCACGGGTCGCTCGGCTGATGCAGGACGCCTACCGCGGCCTGCCCGTCGTGGTCGCGGGCGCAGGGGTCTCTGGCGCCGCAGCCGCGCGTTCTCTGCGTGATCTCGGAGCTGTCGTCACGGTCGTCGATGGCTCGGTCGAGGCCCTTGACACTCTTGCCGCGCAGGGGTTCTCGGTCGCGTCCGGGCTACCGGACCACGTCGCCCTCGTGGTGACCTCGCCGGGCTTCCGGCCGACGGCCCCGGTCCTGGTCGAGGCGGCCGCGCGGGGCATCGAGGTCGTCGGCGAGGTGGAGCTGGCCTGGCGCCTGGCCCACCTGCCGGGCCGCAGCGCTGTCCCCTGGCTGGCGCTCACGGGGACCAACGGCAAGACCACCACGGTGAAGATGCTCGAGGCGATGCTCGCGGCCGCGGGTCACCGGACAGTCGCAGCGGGCAACGTCGGCCTGCCGTTGGTGGACGCGGTGGACGGCCCCTACGACGTGCTGGCCGTCGAGCTGTCGAGCTTCCAGCTGCACTGGTCGAGCTCGCTGCGCCCGCACACCGGCGCTCTGCTCAACCTCGCAGACGACCACACCGACTGGCACGGGTCCTTTGGGGAGTACGCCCGGGCCAAGGTGCGGATCTTCACGGCAGACGTCGCCCTCGGCAACTCCAACGACCAGGCGGTGCGTGGCCTGCTCGCTCAGGCACCCGTTCGGCAGGTCGGCTTCACGCTGCGCACACCGAGGGCCGGCGAGGTCGGGGTCGTCGAGCACCTGCTCGTCGACCGCGCTTTTCCCGACGTACCAGGGGAAGGCACCGAGCTGGCGACGCTCGACGACATCGGCGTACCCGGTGACCACAACGTCGCCAACGCCCTTGCTGCGGCAGCCATGGCCCGCTCTTTCGGAGTGCCTGCCGTCGCGGTCCGTGACGGGCTGAGGAGCTTCGTCCCCGAGCCGCACCGCAACGCGCTGGTCGCCGTCCTGGGCGACGTGTCCTGGGTCGATGACAGCAAGGCGACCAACCCGCACGCTGCAGCCGCCTCGCTCGCGGCGTACGCATCCGTGGTCTGGGTCGCGGGGGGTCTGCTGAAGGGCGCGGACGTCGACGACCTGGTCCGGCAGGCGGCGCCGCGACTGCGCGCAGCTGTCCTGCTGGGGACAGACCGTGCTGTCCTGCGCGACGCACTGTCACGACACGCCCCGGAGGTCCCCGTCGTCGAGGTCGCCCGCCTCGACACTGGGGCCATGCACGAGGTCGTCGAGGCGGCCCGGTCCCTCGCGCGGCCGGGCGACACGGTGCTGCTCGCGCCCGCCGCAGCCTCTATGGACTGCTTCGCAGACTACAAGCAGCGCGGCGACCTGTTCGCCGACGCTGTCACGAGCCTGCCGTGACGGTGGTCTCGACAGCCCGTTCCGTCGCCGCGATGTCGTCAGCCCGGCCGGCGGCTCTTCAGCGTCCGCTCGCGTCGTACTACCTGGTGATCGTCAGCACCGGGCTGCTGCTGGCCATCGGCTTCGTGATGGTGCTCTCGGCCTCGAGCGTCCGCTCCTACCAGACCTTCCACTCTGCCTACGCGATCGCCCTTAAGCAGGGCATCTTCATCGGGATCGGTCTGCCGGCCCTGTGGGTCGCGTCCCGTATCCCAGCACGTGTGTGGCGGCACCTCGGCCTGCCGATCCTGCTCGGTGCGATCTTCCTGCTCTTTGCGGTCCTCGTCCCTGGCATCGGCCGAAACGTCGACGGTGCGCGCCGGTGGATCGCTCTGCCGGGTGGCTTCAACCTGCAGCCGAGCGAGCTCGCAAAGCTTGGGATCGCCGTATGGGGAGCGGATCTGTTGGTCCGCAAGCGCAAGCTGTTGGGGGACTGGAAGCACCTGGTCATCCCGGTGGTGCCTGTCGTCGGCCTGGTCGGCATCCTTGTCATGCTCGAACCCGACATGGGCACCACGATCGTCATCACCTCCGTCCTGATCGCGCTGCTGTGGGTCGTGGGTGCTCCCGGTCGGGTCTTCGGCTGGATCGTCGGGGTCGTGCTGGCCCTTGGCGTGGTGATGGCGGTGGCTGAGCCCTACCGGCTCGCGCGCCTCACCTCGTTTACCAGTCCCTGCTCGGACACGCACCGGCTGCTCAAGGGCTACCAGGCGTGCCAGGGCCTGCAGGCGCTCGGCGATGGTGGCTGGGTGGGTGTGGGCCTGGGGGCGAGTCGTCAGAAATGGGCCGGTGGACTGCCCAACCCCTACACCGACTACGTCTACGCCATCGTCGGTGAGGAGCTCGGCCTGCTCGGCACGCTGACCGTCCTGCTGCTGTTCGCGACGCTGACCTACGCCGGTTTCCGGATAGCCAAGCGCACCAAGGACCCCTTCTCCCGCCTGGCCGCGACGGGGATCACGGTGTGGATCGCCGTGCAGGCGCTGGTCAACATGGCGACGGTGGTTGGGCTCGTGCCGGTCACCGGCATCCCCCTCCCGCTGATCTCGTTCGGTGGGTCGGCGCTGGTGCCGACGCTGGTGGGCATCGGGATGCTGCTGTCCTTCGCTCGCGATGAGCCCGGAGCCGCCAAGGCGCTCGCGTCCCAACAGGGCAGGCTGCGAGCCCTCGTGCTGCACCGTCCGGCCACTTTCGCGATGGCGCCCTCCCCGCGGTCTCATCCCACGTCGGCACCGGTGCGCCGACCGGTCTCGCGCCGGCGGTAACGATGCACGTCGTCCTCGCGGGAGGTGGGTCGGCGGGACACGTCGAGCCGATGATGAACACGGCAGATGCTCTGCGCCGCAGACACCCCGAAGTGGGCATCTCCGCTTTCGGCACCGCCGAGGGACTCGAGGCCCGGCTCGTCCCGCTGCGTGGCTACGCCCTGTCCGTGGTGCCCAAGGTGCCGCTGCCGAGGCGCCCCACGCCCGACCTGCTGCGCGTCCCCGGCCGGCTGAGGGCAGCGGTCCGGGCAGCGTCGGCCCACCTGGAAGCGGTGGACGCCTCGGTCGTCGTCGGGTTTGGCGGCTACGTCTGCGTGCCCGCCTACCTCGCCGCCCGGCGACGTGGCACCCCGATCGTGGTGCACGAGGCCAACGCCCGGGCGGGCATCGCCAACCGGCTCGGGGCGCGGTTTGCCGCCCGGGTAGCCGCAGCAGTACCCGGGACAGGACTGCGCGGCGCGGTCGTCGTGGGGATCCCGCTGCGACTGCAGATCGCGCAGCTCGACCGCGAGGTGGCCCGACCGGCTGCCCGGGCGGCCCTCGGCCTCGGCGACGGCCCGGTCCTGCTGGTGACCGGCGGCTCGCAGGGCGCCCGGCGCATCAACACCGCGATCGTCGACGCGGCGCCCGCCCTCGCCGCCGCCGGCGTGCAGGTCCTGCACGTCACCGGCCCGGCCCAGGGCGAAGCCGTGCGCGCCGCCCTCGGACCGGTGGCGCCTCCGACGCACCATGTCCTTGACTACGTCGACGCGATGGACGCGGTCTACGCCGCCAGCGACCTGGTGCTCTGCCGGGCCGGTGCCATGACCTGCGCGGAGCTGGCCGCTGTCGGATTGCCCGCGGTCTACGTGCCGCTCCCGATCGGCAACGGCGAGCAGGCACTCAACGCCCAACCGACGGTCGACGCCGGTGGAGGACTTCTCGTGCAGGATGCCGCCCTTGACGCCGCGACCGTCACCGGGACCGTGCTCCCACTGCTCCTGGACTCCGAGCGCCTGGTGCAGATGTCCGTGGCCGCAAGTGGGCGTGGTCACCGTACGGCCGATCAGGCGCTGGCTGAGATCATCGAGGGGGCAGCACGATGACGGTCCACTTCGTCGGGATCGGCGGAGCCGGGATGAGCGGCATTGCCCGAGTCCTGCTGGCCCGTGGCACCGCCGTCTCCGGCAGCGACGCCAAGGACTCCCTGGCCCTGGCGGCGTTGCGCGCCCTCGGTGCCGAGGTCCACGTGGGTCACGACGCGGCCCACCTCGCCGGCGCTGAGACCGTCGTGGTGTCGGCGGCGATCCGCGAGACCAACCCTGAGCTCATTGCCGCCCGAGCAGCAGGGCTACGGGTCCTGATGCGCGCCGAGGCCCTGGCCGAGCTGCTCGTGGGCTACCGCGCCGTCGCCGTCGCCGGTACCCACGGCAAGACCACCACGACCTCGATGCTCACCGTCGCCGCGCAGCACTGCGGTGTCGACCCGTCCTTCGCGATCGGGGGCGACCTCAACGAGGCAGGGAGCAACGCCCACCACGGCAGTGGCGACCTGTTCGTCGTCGAGGCCGACGAGAGTGACGCCTCCTTCCTTGTCTACCGCCCGCACGCAGCAATCATCACCAACGTCGAGCCCGACCACCTCGACCACTACCTCGATGAGGCCGCGTACCGGGATGCGTTCGCCCAGTTCGTCCGGACCGTCGACCCGAACGGCTTCCTGGTCATGTGTGCCGACGACGCCGGAACGGTCGCGCTGGCCGAGCTGGCCCGCGGCGAGGGCGTCGACGTCTGCACCTACGGCACCTCCGCGGGTGCTGACCTGCAGATGATTGACCTAGTGTCCAAGGGAGCTACCTCGACCTACGTCGCCGTCCTGCGGGGTCGGCGGCTCGGCGAGGTCCGCATCCAGGTGCCAGGTGCCCACCTCGCCCGCAACAGCGCCGGTGCCCTGCTGGCCGGCATCAGCCTGGGCCTGCCGGAGGCCTCTGTCATGGTGGGTCTGGCCGGCTTCACCGGCGTACGGCGCCGGATGGAGCTCAAGGGCAGCGCGGCAGGTGTGCGCGTGTACGACGACTACGCGCATCACCCGACCGAGGTGCGGGCCCAGCTCCTCGCGGCCCGTGGCATGACCGGGGGTGGGCGGCTGGTCGTGGTGTTCCAGCCGCACATGTACTCGCGGACCGCCGCCTTCTTCGACGGCTTCGGAGCCGCCCTCGGGCTCGCCGACGAGGTCGTCGTGATGGACATCTACGGCGCCCGGGAGGACCCGATGCCTGGCGTCACCGGCGCTCTTGTGACAGCCGCCGTCCCGCTCGACCCCGAGCACGTCCTGTTCGAGCCGTCCTGGACGGCCGTCCCCGCAGCGGTCGTGGCCAGGGCCCACGCTGGTGACCTGGTCGTAACCCTCGGGGCGGGCGACGTGACCCAGATCGGTCCTGAGGTACTGCGGCTGCTGGGGGGTGAGGCACCGTGAGCCGTACCCGGGTCAACCGGGCGCCGCGGGTCGCGTCCGCTGCGCCGCGGCTCGCGGCCCGCGCCCACGCCGACCGGCGGGCCCGCCAGAGCGTGTGGGTCCGCCGTGGCGGCTGGGGACTGGGGATCTGCCTGCCACTGGTGTTGTTGGGCTGGTTGGTCCTGGGATCGTCGGTGCTCGGGGTGCAGAAGGTGGTGGTGACAGGTGAGCACCGGCTCACGGCTGCCCAGATCAGTGCCGTCATCGACGTACCTTCCGGCACTCCACTCGCCCGGGTCGACACTGCCGCCGTGGCAAGGCGGGTCAGGGCGCTCGCCGGCGTCGCCGGCGTGACCGTCACCCGCAGCTGGCCGCACGGCCTCAACGTCGCTGTGATCGAGCGCGTTCCGGTCGTGGCAGTGCCGCAGGGTAGGACCCTGCTGCTGCTGGACACCTACGGGGTGCAAGTGGCTACCGCGAAGGCGGTGCCGGCCGGCGTCTACCCCCTGACCGTGCCGGTCACCGACCGCGCGGCCACGGCTGCGGCCCTGGAGGTCCTGCGGGGGCTCCCGGTCGTGTTGCGCCACGAACTGGTCAGCCTGACCGCGGCCTCACCCGAGCAGGTCACCCTGTCGCTCACCCACGGTCGAGGCGTCCTGTGGGGCGGGGCACAGGACGGGCGGGCCAAGGCGCTGGCCGTGATCGCTTTGCTGAAGATGCCCGGCACCGTCTTCGACGTCAGTGCCCCGGGTGTGGTCACCCGCCGCTGAGTACGGCTGCAGGTGGAAAGGTGTGCACAAAGAACTACGGCGCCGTGTCACAGCTTCGAACCAAACGCTCAGCTGGCTGGTGCTGAGGACAGGGCGTCACACCTGGGCATGGTTGGAGGCGCGCCGAACAACCGCTGCAGCCAGGCAGAGGGCCGTCACCGTCGCGTGGATAGACCTCCGCCAGCCCTGCGTCGCGCCAGCCTGACAGGTAGGGGGCGCCAAGGTGGCCAAGCGCTGCTCGGTCCTTTCCGTTGACGCGGCTCGTCAGGTTGGCGGCTAGGTGCCCCCCTAGAACCAAGAGCAGGCGCCCCGCTCCCACACTCCTGTGATGTCGCCTGATGCTCATTTTTTGGGCCGGGGGCGCCGGGTTCCACTTGACCGGAGCGATGGGCGGGGCGTCAATACGTGGGATTGCCGCCGACGGCACTCGAGGAGGACCGCGATGAGCACCATGACCCCGATGCGGGTGAGCGCCGTGCGGGACATCATCCTGCCGCACAGCAGCCAGGAGGTGCTCGCGGTCATCCGCGACATCGAGCTGTTGGAGCCGCTCGAACGCAAGGCACGCAGCGTCGAGGTGCACCCCGTCGACGACACGCACGGCTGGTACCGCATCGTCGGCAAGCTCTTTCGGGTGAGGGCCTGGGAGGGCGAGTTCAGTTACGAACAGCACCCTTCGGGGTGGCACTCCGAGGACTTGCACCTTCGGCCCGACGGATGGCGGATCAGCGGTGGCTTCCTGGTCAGCCGAATCGACGACTCAACCTGCCGGGTCACGCACTACGAGGACTACTCGCTGCCCAACTCGCTGCGGCGCTGGCGGCCGCTGCTGTCTTGGTACATGTGGCGTAGCCAGATCGGCGAGATGCGCGACCTGACCGTGCTCGTGGAGCAGACCCTGGCGGCGAGGAAGCGTAACTCTGGATAGAAGGCAACCCGGTGACCCGTCGTCTGTAGACGACGGGTCACGACGCGGACGACACCCATTTCCCCCTGGACCGAGACTGCCTTGACCCGTGCAGAAACGTGACAAGTGCAGCTCCCAAGCAGGCCGAGGCGAGAGTCCTGTCCGCGATCGAGCGTTGACATCGCGCGATTGACAGCATCGAGACCGCCACGACTGACGGATCCAGAGTGATGGCAGCCGACGCGATACTGGGCACATGACGGTGCTTCGGATCGTCCTGGGTCTGGGGTTCTCGGTTGCCCTGACCTGGGTGGTTCTGGTTCTGGCCCTGATGATCTGGCGTCCCCGCGGTATCGATCTGCGAGAGGCGAAGCGGTTCGGTGCTGATCTCGTCTGGCTGCTCCGCGCTCTCGCCGCGGACAGCTCGTTGCCGCGCGGCATCGCAGGCGGCTGGCTTTCGTGCTGGGCTACCTGGCCTTGCCATTCGATCTCGTTCCTGACTTCATTCCTGTGCTCGGCTACGCCGAGGACGTCATCGTCGTGGCCTTGATGCTGCGATCGGTCGTACGGCGAGCCGGCCCCGCCGCTCTTGCTCAGCACTGGAGCGGATCGTCCGCCGGACTCGCTGTCGTGAACTGGCTGGCCGGCCTCGCGCCGGGCTCGGTCTGAGGGTTCGGCGGATTGTCTGGCACCGCCAGTGCGACCGAGCGGGCCGGGATTCATCCACAGCATCTCGACGTTGCGGCCGTACTCACCCGCCGCTGAGCACAGGTCCGCACACGTCGGCGACCAGCAGGACGAGAGCTCGGGTCGCCGTCAGGAGCTCGCTCACCGGGACGGACTCGTTGGGAGAGTGCGCCAGCGCGATGTCTCCCGGTCCGTAGTGGACGGTTGGGATCCCCGCGGCAGTGAGCAGCCGCAGGTCCGAGCCGTAGGGCACGCCATGCACGTCGGCGTCCTGACCGGTCACGGCGCGGTGCGCCGCCAGGACCTGCCCGAGCAGGGGTGACCCCGACGGGAGCTGCCCGGAGGCGAACTGACCGCCGTACCACTCGAGGTGGATGGGGTGTTCGCGCAGCCACGGGTCGGCGGCGCAGACGTCGTCGAGGCACGCGGCCAGGTCGGCGCGGGCGTTTTTTGGTTCCTCGCCGAGGGCCACGCCGATCCGACCCTGCGCCACCAGAAGGTCCGGCACGCTGGACGCCCAGTCCCCGGAGCGCACCGTGCCGATCGACAGCGGGTACGGGATCCGGTAGCGCTCCAGCAGGGGGTGCGGGTCGCGGTTACGGCGGGCCTCAAGGGCGCGTAGCGCCTGGTGGACCGACAGGTACTTCTCGACTGCGTCGACTCCTTGGTCGCGCAGGCTCGCGTGGGCGGCGCGACCGGTGATGGTCAGCCGGAACGTCAAGGCGCCTGCCGCGGCCGGCACGACGGCGAGCCGCGTCGGCTCGCAGATCACCGCGGCGTCTCCGCGGTGCCCCCGCCGCAGGGCGGCGAAGGTCCCAAGGCCGCCGTCCTCCTCCCCGACGACGCTCTGCAGCTGCACCCGTCCGGCCAGCCGGACCCCGGCCTCCTTCAGCACGGTCACCGCCATCACCTGACAGGCGAGGCCGGCCTTCATGTCGCACGCGCCTCGCCCGTAGACGCGGTCGCCGTGCACCTGCGCGCCGAAGGGAGGGACCTGCCAGCTCGCAGGATCGCCCACCGGTACGACGTCGAGGTGCCCGTTGAGCAGGAGGGTCGGACCCGGCCCGTCTCCCCATGTGGCGGCCAGGCCCCAGGCCTGCTGCCGGTCGACCTCGAGCCCGGGGAA